>CAYPPP010000027.1:0-10209 GCA_964412645.1 uncultured Candidatus Saccharibacteria bacterium | reverse complement strand
ATTCCCGGAGAAACAGAAACTATTCAAATAAGTTCCTCATTTATCAGAATTATGGCTTTGTCTTTTGGTTTTATTGGTGTACAGATGTCGTTAAATGGGGCATTTAAAAGTTCTGGAAACACTATAATACCAATGACATTATCAATAATTTCATTGTGGGTTTTAAGATTTCCTTTGGCCTATATTTTATCGAAGCACACGCTTCTTGCAGAAACCGGTCTATGGATAGCGTTTCCAGTAGCCAATGTTATTGCGGCGATTGTAACAGTTATATGGTTTATTAAAGGAACGTGGAAGAAAAAGCAAATAACTGATGAAATTAAATTGACAAAAGCAGTTACTAAAGAAACCATCATTGAAGAAGGGATCAATTAAGGGTTTTAAAAAAAACAAAAAAAACGGGGAAGTCCCCGTTTTTTTAATATATCATTATTTATCTTTCAATCAATTCTTGGGAAAAGTGGACCAATAAAGTTTATTTTCTCTCCTTGCTTTATATTCGTGTAACTATCTTTATTAAGTGGATTTTTGACGAGTAATTTTTCTATCTTAAGCGTTTTTGCTATTTTAAGAGAAGTTTCGGGCAAAAAAGGATAAATCATCCAAGCAATTTGGTAAAGAGCATCAAGCAAGCCGTAAAGAACCCAATTTAATTCTTCTATTTTTTCTTTTTTTGCAAGTTCCCAGGGCTTTGTTTCTTCAATATATTTATCAGCTTCTGAAATAAGTTTCCAAACAGACGTCAAGGCGGCGCTTAAATCGTAATTTTCAATATTTTTATCAATATCTCTCCTAGTTTTTTTCCAACTATAATTCTTATTTATTCTGAGAGGATGAGTTTTAGGGTCTTTTTTCATTGTCGGTATTTTTCCTTTGCAATATTTTTCAACCATTTTAAGAATACGAGAAAATAGATTGCCTAAACCTGAGGACAAATCCGCACTATAAATTAAGTCAAACCTCTCTTGGGTAAAGTCGCCATCGCTGGTTGTGGGTATTTCCCTGAGAAGAAAATAACGCAAAGAATCAGCTCCATATTTTTCTATAATTTTTAAGGGATCAATAGCGTTGCCTAAGCTTTTTGAGATTTTTTTGCCTCCTGAATTAATAAAGCCATGAACGAGAATTGTTTTAGGGAGAGAAATTCCAGCTGAAAGCAAAATCCCTGGCCAAATTAAAGCATGAAATCTTAAAATATCTTTCCCAATTAAATGAATATTGGCAGGCCAATATTTTTTAAAATTAGCATTATTTGAAGAACCATAACCAAGAGCGGAAATATAATTAGTTAAAGCATCTGCCCAGACATAAATCGTTTGGCTTTTATCTCCCGGAACAGGGATGCCCCAATCAAGAGACGAGGAATGTCTTGAAAAACTAACATCTTTAATTCCTTCTTTAATTAATGAGATAAGTTCATTTTTTCTTGTTGAAGGAAAAATTTTAAGCTTACCAGATTCAATCCGTTCTTTAATTTCGTTTTCGTACTTAGAAAGACGGAAAAAATAATTTTTTTCTTTAATTTTTTCAGGCATTTTTTTATGTAGTTTGCATAAACCATTTTTATCTAAGTCCTTTTTAGTAACGAAAGCTTCACATCCCGAACAATAAAGTCCTTCGTATTCTTTAACATAAAAATCGCCCTTTTTATCAAGAGATTTCCATATTTTTTCTACGGCAGGCCAATGGCGTTTTTGGTCGGTTGTTCTTATAAAATCATTGTTTGAAATATTTAATTTTTTAGTTAGGTTTTTAACTTTTGCGGAATTTTCGTCTACTAATTTTTGAGGAGTAATGCCTAGCTTTTCAGCGGTTTTTTTATTTTTAACGCCATTTTCATCCGCGCCGGTTAGAAAGTAAACATCATTACCTTGACAACGCTGGTAGCGCGCCAAGACATCAGCTTGCGCCAATTCAAGCGCAAAACCGATATGAGGAGCGGCATTAGTATAAATAATTGAAGTTGTAATATAAAATTTCATCCCCTTTTATTATTTTGATTAATAAGCACAACAAACTCTCCCTTAATCTTGTCTTTTCTTAAATTGCTTAACGCTTCTTGAGGCGAGCCGCGATAAATTGTTTCAAATTTCTTAGTTAATTCTCTCCCGACTACAATGTCCTTGATTTTTAATTCTTCTAATTCTTGTAAAAATTTCTCAATACGATAAACAGATTCATAAACAATAACAGGAAAAAGAGAATCTTTAATAACTTTAAGAAATTTATTGCGTTTCTTTTTTTTTGGTAAGAATCCTAAAAATAAAAAACGGTTTGTGTTAAAACCAGCAACAGAAGCAAGAGCGACTAGCGCCGAAGGACCTGGAATAGGAATAATTTCTATTTGTCCTTCTAATTTTTCAATAACATGACTAATTAATTTTCCACCGGGATCAGAAATTCCAGGCGTGCCTGCTTCAGAAACCAAAGCCAAGTTTTTGCCTTGTTGCAAATTTTTAACAGCTAAATCAAAATCGGCTGTTTTTGAATGTTCATGAAATTTTCTGAGCGGTGTCGCAATTTGATATTTTTGAAAAAGTTTTCTCGTTGTCAAAGGTTTTTCTGATAAAACAACATCAGCTTTTTTTAAAACGCTCAGAGCTCTTAAAGTAATATCTTCTAAATTTCCTATCGGTGTTGCAACGAGATAAAGTTTAGGCATATTAATGTGATTTTATTTTCCGAAACCTTGAGCTTTCAAAAAAATCTCTAGAGAATTCATGAATCAACATTGCAACAGGAATACCCAAAATCATTCCCGTGAATCCGGCAATTTTAAAACCGATAAGTAAAACCAAGAGAGTGACAACAGGATTTAATCCAACAGTTTTTTGCATAATCTTGGGTACGAGGAGATTATTTTCTAACTGTTGAACAACAAGATATAGAGCTATTGTTATTAAAGCAATAATAGGTGACTTAATAAAGGCAATTAAAACAGCAGGAATAGCGGCTAAGATTGGACCAACGGTAGGAATTAATTCAAAAATTCCAGCCAAGAGAGCAAGAGCGAGAGCATAGGGCACCTGGATAATGCTAAGACCAATAAATGTCATAAGACCGACTATTAACCCAAGCAATAATTGAGCGCCCAGCCAGTGGCTCAATCTTTTTTGTCCTCTTTCCCAAAGATTAATTGCATATTGCTCTTTATTTTTGGGAGTGATGGCCTTAACAAATTTTCTAATGCCTTTTTCCTCAATCGTTAAATAAAACGATAAAATAAAGACAAAGACAAATGAGGCAACCCTACTAGCAACATTACCCGTTAGAGACAAGAAATTAATACGCAACTGACTGATTTTATCGCTTATTGTTAGAAAAAATTGCTGGATCTGTGTTTGCTCATGAGCGATATTTTCAAAAACACGAAGTCCTGAATTAAATTTAGAAGTAATATTAGGAATAAAGTCAGAAAATTGTCTTAATTCAGAAGCTAATGGCGTAATGATTAAAGTTAAGAGTAATCCAAATAAGGCAAGGCTAAATATATAAACCAAAATAACACTGATAGTTCTAGGAATTCTATATTTTTTTAGCCATCCTACAGGAATGTTAACGGCAGAGGCAATAATTAAAGCAAAGAAAAGAATTGCCAGAACATCGCGAATAACATATGTAAAAAAAATTAACAAAATTACCAAAAGAACTTTAATAATTGTGTTAAAAGAAATTTCAACGGTCTGTTTTTTAGAAGGCATAATATTTTAGTTAAGGCTAAAAGTTAAAGATTTTTTAAGATCTTGGGTTGATAAACTAGAAGAAGTTATTAGAGCCAAGTTAAGGTTTTGTGATGAAAAAATTAATTTTGCGATTTGTTTAAGTTTTTCAATATCTATTTGATCTAGTTTTTTAAAAAGCTGTTCAGGTGTTTCAATTTTTCCTTTTAATAATTTTTGTTGGGCCAAGAATGACGCGATTGCGTCTGATGTTTCAAGGCCCAAAAGAGTGGTTCCTTTGATATGTTCTTTGGCTTTTTTTACTTCTCTCTCTCTAATAGTTATTTTTCTGAGTAAATTTAATTCGTTAATGATTAATTTTACCACTTTTTCAATATTTTGGTGAGCGATTCCTGCCTGAATCATAAAATAACCGCTATCACTATAAAGTTCTTGATGAGATTTAATGTAATAAGCTAATCCTTGGTGTTCACGAATGTTAGTAAAGAGACGAGAACTCATACCACCGCCCAAAATAGTATCAAGAAGAGTTAAAGTATGCCTTCTTTTGTCAAAGGCATCAAAGCTTCTCACTCCCAAACAAAGATGAGTTTGGTCGGTATTTTTTTTGAATTTATAAACCGCTGGGTCTCTTTGATTTTCCACAACTTTTTCTTTCCTTGGGACTTTCTTTTGTGGAAAAGGAAGAAAATAATTCTTCACAAGATCAATAGTTTCCTTCTCTTTGATTTTACCGGCAATAACCAATAGAGAATTTTTACTGCTATAATGGGAAGAAAAATAATCTTTAATATCCTTAGAGTTAAAATTTGAAACATTTTCTTTTGTTCCAATAATATCGCGGCCTGCAGGCGTGTTTCCATAAAGAAGTTCTTCGAATAATTCTCCCACATATGCTGTTGGAGTGTCTTGATAAAGTTTTATTTCTTCCAGAATTACATTTCTTTCTTTTTCAACATCTTTTTGTCTAAAGAGTGAATTAAGAAGCATATCGGATAAAACATCTAAGGCAAGTTTGAGGTGAGAATAGGCAAGCTTAATATAAAATCCAGTGTATTCTTTTCCCGTAAAAGCATTATAAATACCTCCTACTTTATCTAAAGCCTCTGATATGACAAAAGTACTCGGTCTTTTTGTTGTTCCCTTAAAAACCATATGTTCTAGAAAATGAGAGATACCACTCTCACTCTTTTTTTCGTATTTAGAACCTGTTTTTACTAAAAATAAAACCGTCACGGCTTCAGAACTATTAAGAGGAGCCAGAACCACTTCAAGACCATTTTTTAGTGTGTGAGAGTTATAATTCATTTTTAAAATTTATATTTCAAGCTTCAGCAGAAGCTTCTAATTCATTTTTTAAAGACTTAAGAAATTCATTTTATAATAAATTTTTCTAGTTAATTCTACATCCTTCTTACAATATTCATAAATTTCATCAAATTTCTTTTCTAAATATTTACCATACACTTCTGAACCGCACATTTTGTCCTTTGATGTTTTAAAATTAAAGATATTAGCTAAAGTATCAAGGGATGTTGCGCTTCTCATAGACCATTTTTCCCACTCTCTCATGGTGTCATAAATGGGCATTGAGCGATAACGAGCAAAGTTTAATTGGCGAGTAGGTTGTATATTATGAACGATTGATCTTTTATAAATGAACTTTAAATCAAAATCCATTACATTATGACCGATAAAAACATCAACATCACGGGCAATTTCCCAAAATTCCTTTAAGATCTCTTTTTCCTCCCCTTTAATAATTTTTGCTTTATTAGATTCAGGGGGCTCTTTAATATGGGCGATACAAAAGATGCGGCCAAAATTACCATCAAGACCGCTATCTTTAAAAGCATCTTCCTTGTTTTTTTTAGCAAGGGTTTCAATTAAATCCTTTTTAGACCTATCAGCTGGAATGGTTTCAATGTCAAATATTAAACGAGTCATATAATTAATTAAACCTTAAATAACAAAATATAAAACTTATTTTGATTTTATCAATAAAAAAGGACTAAAGCAATTCACGATAGTCGTTTTTAAAAATACTTACAACAACAAATTTTAAGTGAAAAATTGACTTAAAATCTTGTCTTTTTTAAAGCTTAGAATATTTTTGTTTACTTGCTTGTAAAATTTAGGATAATGAGAACGATTAATAATTTTTCCTTTCCAGATTTGGCGATAAGGAGGTTTTTGCTTATGAGCAAGTTCGTGGGCCAATATTCTCAAAATAACGCTTGGTTTTTTTGGTTTTCTGGTACGCGGAGTATAGAGATCTAAAACAAGTTTTTTTGTTTTCAAATTAATATAGGCAATACGAAAGGACTTTTTTGTATCTTTAATCGGATTTTTGCGCTTCATCGGCTGAAATTGGAACTCTGTGATATTTAAAACACTACAAACACGCCTAAAAAGAAATTTTCCTAATTCTTCCTGAGTCATACTTTATATGCTTTTAAGGAGTTATAAATCTATCCATCTTTTCTTAAAAAAAACAATATTACATTATTGAAAACGACATCAGATATTTGATTGGCCATCTTGTCAGGATGATCTTCGGTAGAAAACCTTGAGATTAAAAGATAATTTCCATTAATATTTTTCATCTAATTTGCTCTTAATAATAGATTTTAAATCTTTAATAGGAACTCTTTCTTGTTTCATTGAATCGCGGTTTCTAATAGTGACCTTTTTGTCTTTAAGCGTATCAAAATCAATCGTTATACACAAAGGCGTGCCAATTTCATCTTGACGGCGGTATCTTTTGCCAATACTTTGAGTTTCATCATATTCACAAATAAATTCTTTTTTTAGATTATCAAAAATTTGTTTTGCCACTTTGGATAAGTTTTCTTTTTTAGATAGGGGTAGAATTGCAACCTTAATAGGACTTAGCCAATAGGGAAATTGCATAATAGCCCTAACTTCCTTTTTACCGTCAGCAGTTGGAGCTTCTTTTTCGTGATAATGTTCACACAATATGGCGAGAATAGACCTATTAACGCCCAAGCTTGGCTCTATCACGCAAGGAGTAAACTCTTCTCCTGTTGATAAGTCTTTGTATAAGAGTCCGTGATTTTTAAGGTCGAAATCGGTGCGATAAGCTAAACCATATAATTCTTTCCTGCCAAAAGGAAAAGCATATTCAATATCAATTGTCTTTTCTGAATAATGAGCCAATTCTTCTTTTTTAATATTATGCTCGGTAATATTTTCCTTTTTAAGGCCAAGGAGATTAATCCAATCTCTCATTTCATTGAGCCACTCATCAAAATATTTTTTCCAGTCTTTTTTCCTAATAAAATATTCTATTTCCATTTGTTCAAATTCTCTAGTTCTGAAAATGAAATTACCGGGCGTAATTTCATTTCTAAAAGATTTACCGATTTGAGCGATGCCAAAAGGAATTTTTTTATGTGTTATGTCTAAAATATTTTTGAAATTAACAAAAATGCCCTGTGCAGTTTCTGGTCGCAAGTAAGCGATATTATTTTCTTCTTCACCCTTAGGACCAACAAAAGTCTTAAACATTAAGTTGAACTTAGATGGAGCAGTAAAAACATCAATTCCTTCTGCGTGACAGTTAGGGCATTTAAGCGGTATTTTGAATGATGCTGTTTCAAGGCGTTCATAACCCATGATATCTTCTGGTCTGAACCTATAATGACACTTTTTACATTCAATCAGCTCATCGGCAAAACCTGCATCTAGATGACCTGAGACCTCCCAAACCTTAGGATTCATAATTATAGCCGTATCAACACCAACTACATCAAATCGATCTTGAACAAATTTTTTCCACCACATTTTCTTGATATTATTTTTTAACTCAACTCCAAGAGGGCCATAATCCCAAGTGTTAGATATTCCGCCATAAATTTCAGAAGAAGGAAAAACAAATCCTCTTCTTTTACATAAGGATAAAATTTTATTCATTAAATTTTTCATTATTGTCTTATAACTTTTTCTCTAAGCTTAAGCTGGGGAAGAGTCGATTCAAGAAGTTGGTTAGTAAAAATATCTTGACCCTGAACACTAGATTTATCCAAGAGCATTAACCGTTCTTCCACATCAGATGGGGATGGAACATTGCTTACTTTAAAAATAACTTGTCTGACGGGACTAGTAAAGCCAGTACCTGCTCTGAGCTCATTTACTTGCCAAAATAATTTACCCGTCAAAGGATCAAAACTAATATTATTATCTTTAGGCCACCATTCATTCTCCCAATACACCCCTCGTGGAAGATAGCTTTCAACAGTTACATTGGATAAATCATTATAATAATTGAGTAACTGCCAAGCAATTAAATATGTTGTTTTTTGGCTCATAACGGGGGGTTGGGGTCCTGAAGTGGAAAGAGGGCAGTCGTTTTGAGAGAAAATCGAGCTTGAAAATCTCAGAATAGAATTTAACTTAACCTCAGTTTTGGCACTATTTTCTAATTCAATGCTACTGAGTTCGGAAGGAATAATATTTGGTCTTATTGTGGCGGTAGCTTCAAGCGTAAAATTTTTATCAGAATAATATTTTAAAGGAATAATATTTTTAATACCTAAGCTCATGCTAGCAACACCTGATTCAAATGGACCTAAAATAGCTAATTGAGGAATATGACGGCTATCCCAGATAATTTTGTTTTCATTTTCAATATAAATTCCTTGATTGCTTGGCATAATACTTCCATATTTTAAAATCTTTCCAAAAACTTTCGCGGTTAAGACAATGTCTCTTAATATTGAATCAGTAGTATTCTGAAAATTGATTATTATACCTATATTTGATCCGGCATAAACAATATTTGGGGCAGCTAAATTTGTTGGTTGAATATTAAGGCTTATTGGCGCTGGAGTGAAAGATTCAGCTGAATAAGATTGAGTGTATACTTGATACTCATTGTCTGGTCCCTTTAATTCGAGAGCAACCGAGAAATTAAGAATATCAAGAAGTTGAGTAAATTTACCCGTGATTTTAAATTCTTTTTGTTCTTGAGACAATATTTTTTCAAATTGCCATGTATGATTTGAAATATCAGGTTGGCGAGGAGAAAATTCGCTGATTTTAAATCCTTCAGGGTAGTTTATTTTTAAACGAACATTTTTAAAAGTATTATCAGAATGATTAGAAAAACCAATGGTATAGACAACATCTTTATTGAGGGAAATAATTTTAGGAGCGTCTATCACAATTTTTAAGGGAGAAGAAATTATATCTACCGCAAAATCTTGAATTTTCTCTAACTTAGAGCTAAGGCGGGCAGGAACAAAATTTAATTTAGTTTTAATAATTTCTTTACTATCTTCAGGACCAAAGATTTTGACGTAAGAAGTTACGCTTTTTACGCCTTCAGCCGGAATACTCTCAAGATGAATTGTCTCTATTGCCTCTTTTCTCTCAGGATTTTGCAGATGAGATCCATCAGGATAATTAATAATTAATTCTACATTTTCAAGAGAAATTTTATTATGATTCTTAACAATAAAATCATATTTTAAAAATTCTCCTGATTCAATTTTTTGAGATCCGTTGATTTCTATAACAATTTTATCTTTACTAAAGGGGCTTTTCTCGCCGAGCCACAATAACCCGATAATAAAAATAGATAAAAACAATACACCAGATAAAATTAATTTCAATATTTTTTTACGCTTAAGCGTAAAAAAGTGTTTTTTTATTGGCTGAGGATTTGATGATTCTGGATTATACTTATATTCAAGACGTTCTGTTAAATTTTTTTCTATGGATGGCCGATAAATTCTTTTTTTTAAATCTTCTAAAGAAGACATATATTAAAAACAATAAAGACGATTAGCGCTTATGTAAGCATAAGGCGATTCCCCTGATACATAAAAAGCGTAAAAATTAACAAATCTTGCTATTTTCTTTAGTTGTTTAACTGGAAGTTGGGCCTGTTCTAATTTTTTGAAACCTACTTGTGATATTCTTTTCAAAAGATTAAATTCTTGATAAGTTATTTCTAATGCCTCTTTATCTTTGTTTCTACAGCGATAGCAAAGCGCGCCGCCATTTTTATAACTTAAATAAATTAATTGAGAAGAAAGTTTCTTTGAACAACCCACGCAATAATTAATTTCGGGCATATATCCTAAATATTTTATCAGCTTTAACGGGAAATAAGCAAGAAGCAAACTTCTTAATAATTTCTTGCTCTTTGTCTTTTCTAAAATATTTAATGTCCCAGCAATAAGGGAAAAAATTTTTTTATCTCTCAACTGATCTTCAATTAAACGATCTGCTAAATTTGCAAAATAGAAAGATAAAGCTTGGTTTCTGAAATTTGTTTTAGAGTAAAGACTTTTTATTAATTTAGCTCGAGTGATAACAGGCTTACTTCTAGACATTACAGCAATAATTTCACTCAAGGAAAAGGGCATAAGCGCCGATTTTAATCTAGCTTTGTTTTTATTAAGGCCGCGCACTAAATAAGTAATCTTTCCAAAATCACGAGTGTAAGCAGTTATATAAAATCTGTTTCCATCGCTGCTATAAATTTTTAAAATAACAGCTT
>CAYPPP010000026.1:0-10607 GCA_964412645.1 uncultured Candidatus Saccharibacteria bacterium | reverse complement strand
AAAGTTAGTTAAGAAAATTGCCGAGAATTACAGCTTACCTTATTTTACTTTAACCCCTAATTTTAGTATTTGTGAGAAACATGGGTATATTTCGGGAGAACATTTATATTGTCCCCAATGTAAACAAGAAGGAAAGAAAACAAAATGTGAAATTTACTCGCGTGTTGTTGGATATTTAAGACCAGTTAGTCAGTGGAATGCTGGTAAACAACAGGAATTTAAAGACAGAAAAACGTACGATAAACAGCTTAAATCATAAATTAGGAAGCTGTAAATCCATAACTAAATTTTATGCAGATTGGCGGATTTCAGAAAACTTCGCTTATTGATTATCCTAAACATCTTTCAGCAATTATTTGGACACTAGGCTGTAATTTTAGGTGTCCCTTTTGTTACAACAGGGACCTGGTTTTTGGCGGTGCCCCCTTATTGCCTGAAGAAGAAATAATTAACTATTTGAAAAAGCGCCGGGGAATTCTTGAAGCACTTTCTATTAGTGGTGGTGAGCCTACTCTTCAAAAAGATTTAAAGCAATTTATTAAAAAAGTTAAAAAACTTGATTATTTAGTAAAAATTGACACTAACGGAACTAATCCTAAATTACTAAAGGAATTATTAGATGAGGGCTTAATTGACTACGTGGCGATGGACATCAAGGCGCCCAGAGAAAAGTATTCAATTCTAGCAGGCATTAAGGTAAATATTAAAAATATAGAGAAATCAATTAAAGTAATTAAGGAAAAGGCGCCGGATTATGAATTTAGAACAACTATTGTGCCCGACTTGCTGAAAAGAAAAGATATTATAAGTATTGCTAATTGGCTAAACGGTTCAAAGCGTTACATTCTTCAACAATTTCAAAAGCCATCGGATTTAATAGATAAAAAATTTAACAAACTAAAGCCTTATAAAAAAGAATTTTTTGAGAAAATAGTAAAAGAAATTAAACATCATTTTAATTATTGCGAAATAAGGGGAATCTAATTTTTTTATAATGAGAAAGATTTTTAATATTCCTTTGTTCTGTTTTGTTTTTATATTGGGCATTGCTTTGGGATCGTGGACGGAAGTTCCTAGTCAATGGATACTTTATAGTTTAATCATTGGATTATCATTATTCCTAATTTATATTTTTAAGAAAAAACCCCTGCTAATCTTAGCAGGATTTTTAATTTTAGGACTGGCGTTGGGTATTTTTGTAGCAAAGAAGGCATCAATCAAACTTAACAAATTAAGAGATATAGAAAAGTTTTCTCAAGAAGTTGAAATAAAAGTTAAAATTATTTCAGAGAAAGAGACAAGAGAAACATACGCGCGCTATATTGTGAAAGATCTAGAAACTAATAAGGATAAAATCTTATTGCTTACTGATAAATATGATAATTTCAAATATGGTGATATATTGAGAGTTCAAGGCGCAATGGAACTGCCTCAAAATTTTTCTGATTTTAATTATCAAGGATACTTAGCAAAAGAAAATATTTATTACATTTCTCCTTTTCCACTAGTTAGTTTATTTAAAAAAGCCGAAAATAATATTATTAATAATTTTCACAATGGTCTCTATGGGATAAAAACGAAAATTAGGCAAAATATTATCAAAAACTTTTCCTTAAAAGAAGCAAATTTTCTCAGGGCGATATTATTAGGAGATAAAGGTGTGGTGAATGAAGATTTTAGGCGAGAACTTTCTCGTTCAGGCACTTCTCATATTGTTGCTATTTCAGGGCTTCACCTATCAATCCTATCAGTGTTTATTTTCTCGGGACTTTTAATGCTTGGTTTCTGGCGGAAACACGCCACCGCAACAACTATTCTTATCCTTATAATTTTTGCTGTTTTCATTGGCTTTAAAGCCTCGCTTCTCAGGGCTGTTTTTATGGCAAGTTTAGCGTTTATAGCCTTATCTTCAGGAAAACTTTTTAAGGTTGAACAAACTCTTTGTTATATTGCTTTTGTAATGCTTGCCTTTAATCCATTGCTTTTAAGGTATGATGTTGGATTTCAGCTATCATTTCTTGCAGTTTTGGGAATTTTTCTTTTAAAGCCGTTATTTGATTATATTTTTCAACAAAAGCTTAAATTTTCTCAAATTCTAACTGATGTATTAACAGTAACTTTAGCTGCTCAAATATTTACCTTGCCAATAATCATATCTAATTTTGGAATTATTTCTTTTATTGCTCCTTTCGTTAATTTTTTTGTACTTTTATTAATCCCTTTTGTCTTGGGAATGGGCTTTATCTGGATCTTTCTTTCTATCTTCATAAATATTTCTTGGCTTACTATTTTATTTTCCCCATTATTAAAAACGGTTTTGGGTTTTATTTCCTGGGCGGGAAATCTTAATTTGGCAGCAGCAAAAATTAAGCCGACTTCACTAATAATTTTTAATATTACTTATTATCTATTGTTAATTGTTGTAATTTATTTTTGGCGCAGATTTTATAAAAAAAACTTAACGCCACTTGCTTTATGGCGGAAATGGAAAAATGAAAAAAGTTTTAAATAAAATTATATTAATTATTGTTCTGACTGCAATAAATTTCTTTTTATGGCAGGAGATTCTTCTTTCCCAGAGGGGATCGGGACTATTAACAGTTAGTTTTTTAGACATAGGAGAGGGCGACTCCATTTTAATAGATGATTCTTTTGGCAATCAGATTTTAATAGACAGCGGAGATGGAAAAAAGATTTTAGAAGTTCTTGATAGAAATATGCCAGTTTATGATAAAAAGATTGAACTTGCTATTTTAACTCATCCAGACGCTGATCACATAGGAGGATTTTTTAATGTTATAGGTGCTTATGAAATTGGTGAATTTCTTTACACGGGAGTAAAAAAAGATTCTCGTACCTACAATAATTTATTGGCATTAATAAATAAAGAGAAGATAAATTTAGAAATTGCGATGAAAGGGCAGGACATTGCTTTAGCTAACGGCGCTGATCTATATATATTCTATCCAGACAAAAATCTTGAAGGTTTTGAAAGTAAGGATAGCAATAATTACTCCGTAATTGCTAAACTAATTTTTGGTAAGTTTTCTCTTCTTTTAACCGGTGATGCTGCAAGAAAATTAGAAGTTCATCTGTTAAATTCAAATCTTAACTTAAGCTCAACTGTTTTAAAGGTAGGCCATCATGGCTCAAAATACTCAACTCATCCTTTATTTCTTATTAGAGTTAATCCTAAAATAGCTGTTATATCGGTGGGTAAAAATAATTATGGCCATCCAGCGCCGGAAATTTTAGAAAGATTAAGTAATATATTAACTTTTAGAACCGACTTAAGCGGAGATATTAAAATAGTAACAGATGGACAAAAGATACAAATTTTACCAGAGCGTATAGTTGAAAATAATGATTAACCCTGTTATTATTAATGCAATTTATAATTCACTCATAAGTTAACTTATTAGCTATCTATTATGGCAAACAAACAAGAACGAACCTTGATCATTATTAAACCAGATGCCTTGCAGAGAAATCTTTTAGGTGAAATTATTGCTCGCTTTGAAAGAAAGGGCCTTAAGATAATCGGACTTAAAATGGTAAGCATGGACGATGTTTTGCTCGAAAAACATTATTCTCATCATAAGAATAAGCCATTTTTCATAAGCCTTAAAAAATATATGAAAAGTTCACCAGTTATTATGATGGTTCTTGAGGGGCTTGAAGTTATTAATGCAGTTAGACTAATAACTGGTATTACCAAAGGGAGAGAAGCAGATGCGGGTACTATTAGGGGAGATTTTGCCATGAGTTCTCAATGTAACATTATTCACGCTTCTGATTCGTCGGATAGCGCCGAAAAGGAAATTTATCGTTTCTTTAATAATGATGAATTATTTAACTATACAAAGGTTGATTTTGATTATATTTACGGAGAAGAAGAGAGATAATTGCGCTGTGGATAACTATTCTTGACGAACTTTCCTTTTGTGTTTAAAATGAGAGAACGCATTAAGTTAAAAATTCTTGGCATGCAATAAATATATGAGGCCTAGCGACTATTTACTTAATCCTGAAAAATTGCAAGACCTAATAAGCTATGTTTTAGTTGTTGTCTTAACGGCAGGCGTTTTTCTTTTTAAAGCATTCTTTCTGAGCAAAAAAAGAATTTTAATTGGGCAAAGAACAAAGTCATAAATTAACAGGAAATTAAATCAAAGAGCTTAAGGGCTTTTTTTTAATTTTGCATAACAAGATAAAGCTTGATACAATCAAACTGGCTTTGATTGAGGAAAATTGTTTTGGATCTTGGGTCAATATCGATTTTTTGGGAATCCTATAGCATTTGTCCTCGTGGGGACAGATTGCGGATACCCCCGCCTACGGACAGTTTTGCTGTCCATGCCTGATGATAGGGCTATATTCCGCCCAAGGTGGATGAGTAGGCAATAGTTTCTAGCCAGGATTCCTCAATGATTTTCCCAGTTGAGGCTACATAAAAATCCGTCTTTTTGACGGATTTTTGTTAAAAACAGGTAAAAAAGCTTGACTTTCATATTAATGTATGCTATCATGATGACGGCGTTAGTAACTTACTTGAGATGGATGGGCTTGGGAAAAAGGGCTAACGGCTGATTGTGAAGCACATCTCCTCTAAAAGGGGGACGATTTTAACCCATTATTAATGGTTGTTTCGTCTATCGTTGGGCGATTACAACAATCGTAAGCGGGTTTACGCATTGATCCCTCATATTGAGGAGGAGCAAACTCCGCAGCCAGGTACGAAAACTCTGGCTTTTTTTTTATTCAAAATTTTTTAAAATCCGTCAAAAAAACGGATTTTTGTTAAAAACAGGTAAAAAAGCTTGACTTTCATATAGTAGTATGCTATCATGATGACGGCGTTAGTAACTTACTTGAGATGGATGGGCTCGGGAAAAAGGGCTAACGGCTGATTGACAAAAATCTCCTCTAAAAGGGGGACGATTTTAACCCATTATTAATGGTTGTTTCGTCTATCGTTGGGCGATTACAACAATCGTAAGCGGGTTTACGCATTGATCCCTCATATTGAGGAGGAGCAAACTCCGCAGCCAGGTACGAAAACTCTGGCTTTTTTTTTATTCAAAATTTTTTAAAATCCGTCAAAAAAACGGATTTTTGTTAAAAACAGGTAAAAAAGCTTGACTTTCATATAGTAGTATACTATCATGATTGTAATGTATGGTATAATAGTCTGTAGTGAGAGAAAGGGTGCAAAAGAATTCCGGCGAAGGATCTTCTGTGTCCCCTAGGAGAAACAAAAGGGTCGGTCCGGTTCTTTGGCGAAATCTCGTTTTTTTTAAAATACCGGCAAGGGCATGGTTTTAGCATGCTTTCGCATACACAAGGGTTGGTGGCTTGGTAACCATCATCTCTTCTTACCCGAGATGTAGTCTAGTTTCTCCGATTCCCAGCGGGGCAGTTCAGTGAGCTGCCCCCTTTTTTTTATAGATCCATCACAAGGTAGGTTTTGTAGTTTTATAGTAATTAATCCCTAGTTTCTTTACCAAGGTTCTTAGATGTTTTGTTGGACGTTTTTATTGTTTGAATCACTAACCAAGCAATCACACCACCAGCGAGAGCGGTAATTAATTGCGGCCACGACATCATCGCTGCTACTTTTGCAGCGACTTCTTTTTTTATAAGAAGTCCAACAACAATTGAACTTGTGCTAAAAAGAAAGATAAATTTAATTAAACTTGCCGAAACAACGGCTATCCAATAATTCTTTTTTTGAACTAAACTAAAAACAATTATTAATAATGCATTTGAGATCATTATAAAAGGTATCATTGGTGCTAAGACTGCCGGCAGTAGTCCAAAACTGAGAGCAATAATACTTGGAATAAGCCCAACCAGCATTGTAGCTTCTGTACCAAGAAATATTACAGAAATAAATAATATTGCATTAACAATTGGTCCTGTAATTGCTTGAACATGCAATATTGCTGGCACAAAACTAGCAATAAAGATTAAACTGGCAAAAATTATTAACTTAATGGTTATGGGCATTGTAATCCTTAAGGACTTCCCTAAGGATATCCCTAAGGATAAGACATTTTCTTTAATTTTTTTCATAAAAATTAATAAATTTTTGACGGAAGATTAAAAATTAATGAATTATAAAATAAAAAAATAAATTATGAAATTATCTCAATCTTCCCTCTTTTTTGTTTATGATAAGAAGTATGAAGAATTTCTTGCCGTGCCTTTTTGTTTTTATCAAAAAATTCGCGATAAACTTTTTTAACTGTTGGATTTTCGTGAGCGCGCCTAATCTTTGTATTTTTGTCTATTTTATAGAGTCCGTTTGCTCGCGCTAAACGAATATCTTTATCTGTTGGTAGCGGTTGTCCGCCACCGCCGATACATCCTCCCGGGCAAGCCATAACCTCAATACAAGTATATTTTTTAGGATTCTCTTTAATCTCTTTAATTATTGTTTTTACATTTCCCAAACCGTTAATAACAGCAATTCTGTGGCGCTTATCGTTTATGCTTATCTCTGCTTTTTTAACGCCTTTCATACCCCTAACTTCCTTAAAATCAATTTTATCAAGTTTCTTACCGGTTAATTTTTCGTAAGTAGTTCTAAAGGCTGATTCCATCACACCGCCTGAAGCGCCGTAAATAACTCCAGCTCCCGATGGTTTACCAACTAAAGCATCAAGCTTGCTCGCTTTAAGATTAGCAAAATCTATTTTATGTTTAATTAATAATCTTGCGAATTCTCTTGTTGTCAGAACATAATCAACCGCAGGTATGCCGTTAACCTTAAGCTTTAAGCGCTTAATTTCGTATTTTTTGGCAACACAAGGCATAATTGAAACAACAACAATATTCTTTGGATTAATTTTCTTTTTCCTTGCCCAATAGGTTTTAATAATGCCTCCCAGCATTGCCTGGGGAGATCTTGCGCTACTTAAATTAGGAATTAACTCGGGATGATAAAACTCAATATACTTTACCCATGAAGGGCAACACGATGTGAGAATAGGAAGATTTTTATTAGAATTAATTCTCTCAACAATTTCTTGAGATTCTTCAAATGTTGTAAAATCAGCACCGCTTGAAGTATCAAAAACATGATCAAAACCTAACTTTTTAATAGCCGTAACGATTTTTCCAGTTACTACCGAACCATAGGGCATTGAGAATTCTTCGCCAAGACTAGTTCTAATTGATGGCGCAAATTGGGCAACGACAATTTTATTTTTCTGAGATAACGGTTTTTCAATTTCTTCAAATTCTCCTTTTGACTCAAAAGCGCCAGCAGGACAGTGGGTAATGCATTGGCCACAATAAACACAGTCAATATTTTTCTTTTTAGTAGGAACAATTTTCATTTCGTGGCCACGCTTGTGAACTTCAAGATATCCTATTCCTTGTTTTTTGCAAATTTCAACGCAATTACGGCAATCAATACATTTTGAGCTGTCAAATTCAACAACCCCTCCAAACCTATAAGTTGGATAATTGGTTTTCCTATCTTTAAATCTAGTAATTTCTACATTGTTTTTCTTAGCCAATTCAAGTAATTGGCAATTATAATTCCAAACACAATCATCACATTCTTCTTTATGTTGAGAAAAAATTAATTCAAGATTTATTTTTCTTGCTTTTTTGACGCGAGGCGTATTAGTAAAAACTTCCATACCTTCCTTAATAGGAGTTGAGCAAGCTGTAACTAATTTTTTTTGTCCTCTAATTTCAACGCTACAAACACGACAATTAGGTTTGACGTCTAAATCTGTGTGATTACAAAGACTTGGTATATAAATGTTATTTTCTTTTGCAGCTTCTAAAATAGTTTTACCACTTTCAGCTTCTATACTTTGATTGTTAATTTTAAATTTAATTTTTGGCATTAATAATTTTATTTAACAATGATTGGATTGATAGTCCTGTCAACATACCCAATGGACAAAGAGTTGTTTCTTCTAAAACCATAAAAATATCATCAAGTATTTTTTTGTTATATGATTTCTTTTTAAATTCTTCAAATAAGCGATAAGTTCCTTCACGGCACGGCGTACACTTGTCGCAATTTTGATACATTGCAAATTTAAGAATTTTTTGAGCAAGCAGAATCGGATTAGTAATTTTTTTATTATAAACAACGATAGATGCTAATCCTTGAAGTTGTCGGTTAATTTCTTGAGGAGTTAAAAATTCTCCGAGAGTTCCGCCCATCTGAATAAAATAATCGTTATTTTTAGGCAAGTTCTTAGTGTTCTTTAAAATTTCTTTAATTGTTAAGCCGTCTTTAAGTTCAAAAACGCCTTTATTTTTTATGTCTCCTGATAGACAATACAAACGCTCGCCTACATATTCGCCTTTAGCAATTTTTGCTACGCAATAAAATGTTTCTACATTATTGATTAGAGTCGGTTTTTGGAAAAGTCCTTGGTCAGAAGGATAAGGCGGTTTTGATCTCGGTTCTGGTTTATTACCCTCAATCGCTTCTAATAAAGATGTTTCTTCTCCTGCTAAATATCCGCCAGTTTTTTTAAAAGTTTTTATTGGCAGATTTTTAGCTAATTTTTTAATTTTTCCTTTATATTTACTATAGTAATCTTTTCTCAAATAGAAATACCCAGTAGATTCAGGAAAATTTTTAAGGGCAATTTTAAAACCATCAATAACTTCGGATAAATGATTTTTTAATAAATAGCCGTCTTTTGCCATTTGGGGATCGCCCTCGGAAACATTGCAAATAATATATTTTTTATTAGTTTTAGCTTTAGCAAAAATTTCCCACTTTTTTCCAGTCGGAAAACCAGCTCCGCCCCTCCCGCAAAGCCCTGACTTTTTCAACGTTTGAATAATATCTTGCTTCATATTCGTCCATTTTAACATTTTTTAAAAAAAAGAAAAATATTCTAGTCTATGATTTTTTATGCTTGACAGAAAATATTAATAAGATAAACTTAAGATAAATTTATCTTTAACTTAAAAATATGAACAATATTATTACAGTCAAAAAATTAAGAGCAAATATGCAGGGTTATGCTGATAAAGTTAAAAAGGGCCAATCTTTTTTGGTTTTCAAAAAATCAACCCCTTTGTTTAAAATTGAACCAATTGAAAATGAAGCATGGGAAGAATTAATAGATTTTACCAAGATTAAAAAAGGCGGAATTGAGATCAATGAATTATTGAATCGTCTATAATGCTATGGATAAAATCAAAAAAGCGCTCAATATTCTTGGAATAAAAGAAAGAGAAAGAATAAAAGAAATTTTAATTAAGATAACTAATAATGATTTAAAAGATTTAGATTTAAAAAGATTAAAAAAAAGAAAAGATATTTTTCGGGTTCGCAAAGGCAAATTCCGGATATTTTTCCAAAAAACAAAGAATTCTATCAAAGTTTTGGCAATTGAGCGCAGAGACAGCAAAACTTATAAAAAGAAATAATACTAAAAAATCTCATTTAAAATGAGATTTTTTAAGTTATCCACTTTGACCCAAAAAGAGCAAAATGTTAAAATATAGATAATTATGGAACCTATAATCTAATCCCTAAAACCTAAATTATTAATTGTGTAAAAAACTTATGAATATCCTAAAACCTAAAACCTACAACCTACAACCTACCCACTACAACCTAAAACCTAATCACCTAATCCCTAGAACCTATTACCTAATTCCCTTTTTTGCTTTTCTTTTCTTTTTAATACCTTCAGCTATTTTCGCTTCCTGCGCATCTGTTTCTCTAACAGGTGATTATATTGTTTCAACGAGCTGTACTTTTCCTACTAACAGTAATGTCGGAGGCGTAGATAACGGCAATATTACGATAAATAGCGGACAAACCCTAACAGTTAACGCCGGAGAAACTGTTGCCTGGGGACCGGGGAAAAGTTTAATCATTAATGGTTCTATTGCTATCGCTAATGGGGCTCAACTTAAACAGGGTAGAATATGTAGAACTGACGCTGATGGAGATGGATATACTACAACATCTACGCCAACAGTGGCATCAACCTGCACAGGACTGATAACCCAGGCAGACATGGATGTTAGTATGACTACTTGGGATGACATAGCATATGACTACGACGACAATGCAACTTCCACTTATCCGGGGACTACTTGTAATGGTGATTGTAGCACAAATGATTCTGCTGGAGCTTGTGTGGTTGCGTCAGCTGGAGAAAATGGTTTAGCTGCCTGTCAGAGATGTAATGGCGATGATCTAACTCATGTCAATGTTGATGCTTTAAATGATGAAGAGGCTACGAGTACTTGTGCTGGAACCTGCGCTGCTTATTGTAGCTCAGGTACTTGTGTCAGCACCGATACAGACGCTAGCACTTGTACTGTTTCCACGGATGCGAGATTAGCCAGTGGTGGAGATGGGCATTGTACGAGCGCTAATTGTGTAGCGGATTGGCCCTGCGGCGCTTCAATCACTGATTCCAGGAATAGCAAAACATATGGCACGGTTCAGATCGGAACTCAATGTTGGCTATCAAAAAATTTAGCTTATGACCAAAGCGCCCATGGTAATGACTGGTGTTATCTTAATAACTGTGCTACCTATGAAGCCACTTATGGCCGCCTATATGATTGGGCCGCGGCAATGCAAGGGGCGGCAAGTAGCG
>CAYPPP010000025.1:0-10672 GCA_964412645.1 uncultured Candidatus Saccharibacteria bacterium | reverse complement strand
ACTGTATAGGTAGTATTCGCTAAGTAGTCAGTTGAAGAAGCAATGTATGCATCTAGAATGGCATCACCATTCCAAGTACCGGTGGCAATTGTGCCAACTTCAGTGATAGCGGATTGTAAAAAGTGTTCTCCAGCAACAAAGTTTTGTAAGCTGTCATGATCTATCTCTCCTAAAATTAATCCTAGAATATCGTCTGTTAAGCTAATACCTGTTGAAGTGGCAAGGTTAGTATATGATGATATGTCAATCGCTGTTCCGTTCCATAATCCAGAAATAACCGTTCCCAAAGTTGAAGTCGTTGAAGTTAGAGTATCTGTTGTCAGTCCACCCATAACATTTGCTCCACCAGCCGAAATCGTTAGTTTTTTAGAAAGTGTTGTTGTCGCGACATTTAAAGTATTAAAAACAGCATTACCGGAATTGTTTATATAGTATGTAGTTCCGCCAGCAAAATATAAGTTAGCTGATACTCCTAAAGTTGTAGTCGCGCTTAAATCAAGCGTACTTGAAAAGGTTAAAGCATGAGTCGCTGTATCAGTTGCATTAGATCTAAGAAATGAAGTTGAGTCTATGCCGTCTAGTTTATCAGCTTCAAAAGCGGCTGGAACAGTGCCTAATTTCTTTCTTGGCGACATTTCTCCGTCCCAAGAAAGAATACCTGTGCCTCCAATATTCACGCCAAGCCAAAGATCTTGATTAAAATCAATGCCCGATAAAGAAGTCACTGAACCAAGCATATGAGAAAAGAGCCCTAATGAGATTGAAATAATATTTGTTGAAGTACAAGTTTCAGTCCAAATTAAGTTAGCGCCAGAAGTAGCAGTCGCACTATTCCAAAGTTTGAATTCTATATTATAACTGCCATCGGTCACAGCTACACTAGAAGAGTCAGTCAGTTTGCCTTGATAGTTTATTTGGGAATTAAATGAAGCATGGATAATACCAAAAGTTCCAAGGATTACCCCAGCTACAGCTACTATGTATAATATTGTGAATTTACGCTTGTTCATTTAATTTTTAATGGGAAGATAAGGGAAATAAAGGTTCCGTTTTTCTCCTGCCTATTCTCCATCCCACATATCCTACGATAAATAACAATCCCAGCCCTCCAATTAATACTATTATTCTTCCAATAATCGCCCAGATGTTGCTTTCTTGATCTTCCGTCGGTAACAGTTTTTGTCTTAACAATAACTTACCTGATAATTGTTTTAACTCTTGGCGTTGAAAATCAAGAATATTGATTGCCAAAGGATAAATACCGGCTTCATGAGGAGAAAGAATGGTAGCGGAATATTCGGTTTTTTTAGGATCTACTTTTAGAAGGAAGGAGAATACGCTGGGATTTTCGCAAGAAGATTGAGATCCTTCGGTGACTTCTCTGTTAGAAGAGCTTTCACTTTGTGAAGAACCTTGGGGAAAAGATTCAAGTAACCCAATGCTGTTATTTGGTAACGATTCGTCAGAAGATAAATCGCAATTTTCAAGACTAATAACGATTGTTTTAAGAACTTCGGGCAATTTATTATAGTCAATAGAAACTTTTAGAGGCTTGCTTGTATCCGCCAGAATACTGCCATTTTGTATTAAAAGCTTTCTTCCGTCTTGGATAAAGACAATATCTTCTAATTTAAATTCCTCAATTTCGGGTGGAACAAGGGGTGGCGTAATTGGTGGTATGATTGGAGGTCTTGGAGGTGCGGGAAGCGCTTTTTTGGGTTTCCCTTTAATAATCGCGCCTGATGAATAGTTCCCTAAGTCGTCATAACTGAATACGGTATAATAATAATCTTCATCTAAAACATCCTTATCTATAAAATGTTCGGCTTTCCCCTGATATATTACTTCTCCATCATTGGGATCTTGAGGATAAAATTGGTTGTTTTTAATAATTTTTACTTCCTTAAAATCGGGGTCAGGAGGATTCTGCCAAAAAATTTCTATTTGAGTATCCCTATCTTCTCCCATTTTCAGATTACTAACATTGGAGGGGGGAATTTCATCAGGCAAAAGCATTGTTTTAAAGCTTTGGTCTTGAGAAAGAGTTTTATTGCCTGAAATATCTTTAACTTCAATTTGAAAATGGTAAGAATTATCTGATACTAAGTTTTTAATTAAAACCAAATGTTGCGTCGCATAATCTACTTTAGTTATTGTACCCTCCTTATAGTCGGAGGTTTTACCCCAAAAAAGATTAGAAATTGTTTTCTCGCTTGTCTGCCACTTAATGATTACTGAATAAGTTGTTGGAAAAACCGAAAGATTATAAATATTAGGAGCGGAGATATCAACACTACCAGCGCCTCCACCACCAGTTGGCAGCGTTACTACACAATCATTAGGACAATTTGCTTCTGTTTCTCCTGCATCACAAATGCCGTCATTATTGCAAGTTACTCCAATAATTACTTCCACCATTTGACGATAGCCAGCTAGAAGACGATACAAAACGCCCGTCAATTCTCCGGTCCCTGATTCTCCAATGGTATCGGTCATTGCATAAGTAGTAGAACTTGCCTCCTCCACTCCACCTATATTAATAGAATCACTTTGAATAACATAATTATCACTCTCCATACCATGAATTTTTATTGCGGGATAAAACGATAAAACAATAACTACAGTAACAATTAGAGGAACGATAGAAAATTTCGTGATATTATGACAAACATGAAACAGGTATAAAATAAAGTTCATTTTTTTATTTACCTGCCATCGGCACTAATAAATAAAGATATTTTTGATCTGTCGGTTTGCGGAAAACGGGACGAATAATACCTGATTTGCCTGTTTCGTCAGGTTCAATTGTTACTTCATCAGAAAATGCTGATTTAATTTTCTTTTTATTTTCTTCGTCATATTCCGTTGAAGGAATAACAATTAACCCTTCGGCTCCGCTCAGGACAGGTCCTTCGGAAAGCTCAGGATGAATTTCCTCTCCGTCTTGTTTTATTGTTGTGATGGGTTGTTCTATCTTCGCTATTTTTTTCTCCAGTTGATTAACCCTATCTTTTAATCCCCAACGACTTGCAATAAAGCTCTTCAATCTAATAAAGGGCTTTTTAATAAAACTGAAATTGATGTTTAGTTTTGCTAATTGTTCCTGACTGCCTTTATTTATTTGCGTTAACGCTTGTGTTTTTATTTGAGTTAATTTATTGTCTATCTGCGCGATTTTGAGATTATTGGATGATTGCCAGATATATAGAGAGCGTAACGAAAGGTTCTTTATTTTTAATGAACTTCTAATGAGAGATTGCTTCGCTTCGCTCAACTTTTCCGTCAAGGTTCTTCGCAAGGCAAGGGTTCTTCCAAAGACAGAGAGAGATTGTTCTAAGGACAGAAAAGAAAGATTTCTGAATGATTGAATAGCTGAACGGTTAAATTGTTTTTGCATTTTATTAAAATCAGACTTCAATAATGCTATCCTGTTTTTGGTTTTCTTAATAATAATGCTATTTTGAATTAGCAAAGACAAAGAGAGGTTCTCTTTATCTTCTTTAAAGCTCTTTCTTTCGATAAATCTTTTTCTTATGCCAGAATTTCGATGAATAGATTGAAGGACAAATCGGCTGACAGGCTCTTGGCTTACTGGAGTTAAAGTAACACAAGGACCTGAAACTCTTTTTAGTTGCGCTAATATCTTATTAATCTGGGCTAATCTGTCAGAACTATCTATTGCCATATAAACAGGCATGCTAATTTTATCTAAAGTATTGGCTAGTTTAATTTGCGTAGCATTGAAAGTTTCAGATATCTTAAGAGAAGAAATATAAATTCCAAGACTGCTCAACGCTAAACCAATTAATAAAATAAATAAACCTGCAAACTTTGGATTAAATTTGAGAGGCCAATGCCTAAAAAAATTGGCTCTTTGATTTTTGGCGCGTCTAATGCTTCCTCTCCATAAAATTTCTCTTTGAGCTTTTTTAAGATCAACAAAGAAAGAGGTTAAAGAGTGTGAAAAAAGACATTTGGCTCTTATTGAAGGCCGGCGTAATTGATAAATGCTTTTTTTTGGCAATAAAAATTGAAATTTTTGACGGAAGGCTAAAAATTGAAATTTTTGACGGAAGGCTAAAATAATTAAGTCAATTCCTCGTCTTGATAATCTCAAGGTAATCCTTACAAGTTCAATGGTATTGTTTATAATTTTTGAACACGCTGTTTTCTTTTGAATTCTCTTGATTAAATATTTCGTCTCTATTTGCCATGCTTTTACTTCTTTATTAATATTTTTTAATAAAAAAATGACGCTATTCAGCGTACAGCTAAAATTCTTTTTAAAATCATTAAATACTTTCTTCAAGTCTTGCCACAGAGGAAGAAGCTCTTTTTTAAATTCATTGATTAGGCGCATTCCCTCTATTTCAAGGTTCTTTACGCTTACGCTGGATCTTTGGCGAACAGATGCCCTATTCGAAACAACAGAAGAAGAAATAGATTGTTTAATGTGACTATTCCTTTTTCTTGCCTTACCAGACTTTATTAAGTATTCTTCCATCCATTTCTGAGTAGTAAAATAAGGATTTAAGTTCTTAGCAGATGAGGAAACTTTTGAGTCCTTGGCAGAAGAATAAAAAGAGCCCAATTTTTGGCCTTTAAGCTCTCCTTTACGAATGAGATAACCTAAATGATCGCGAGTATAACCATAGACTCGCGCTACTTCGTGAAGCGGAATGTAAACTCCTTCTTTCCTTTTACCCATAGTGCTATCTCGTAAATACAAGATTAAATTCCAAGATAGCAATATTATAACATTTTAAGAAAGAATTTTCACAAAAAACTGTGGATAACTTTAACGCAGATATTTCTGTTTATTAGTTAGGTGTTCTTCGTATGTTTTTGAGAATATGGTTCTTCCTTCTTTAGTATTTAAATAATACCAATAATCAGTTTTAATTGGATCAAGAGCGGCTTTAATGGTATTAATGCCAGGATTACAGATAGGTCCTGGAGGCAATTCTTTATATTTATATGTATTGTATGGAGAATCTATTTCAGTGTCCTGAGCGCTAACAGGATTATGGTTATTTTTTATGTTTGTTTTATATCCATCCTCATATCCGTTTAACGCTTGCGCGTAGAGAATGGTGGCATCTATCTGTAATGGCATACCGATCTTAATCCTTTTTTCTATAATTCCGGCCACCACTTGTCTATCATAATCACTTATCACTTCTTTCTCCAATAATGAGGCTATTGTGATAATATCTACTAAATTGCGCGAAGCTGGTAGCAAATTTCCTACTTTATTTTGAAAGTTATCTAACATCTTTTTAACAATAGATTTAATTGATGCGTCTTCTTTAATTTGATAAGTATCGGGAAAAAGATATCCTTCTAGGTTTATGGAAGCATTTATGAAATCTTTACTTTCTATTATTAGTTTTTTCTCTTTTAATAAGTCGGCGACTTGAAAGATATTGTAGCCTTCAGGGATAGTAATTTTAATTTCAGATGAGATTATTAAACCATTAATTAGTTTTTCAGTTATTTGAGAAATATTTAAGCTCGGTGACAATAAATACTTACCTGCTTTTATTGTTGAAATTTTATTATCAGCGCTCTTAAATGTTTTTAAATAAATAAGGAAGTAAAGATCATTCTTAATTAATCCTTTCTTTTCTAAGTTCTGAGCGATTTTACGCGCTGTTTCTCCGGAGTTAATTACAAAAATTTGAGGATTATTTTTTGAAGAAAAAGCATGATTAATTTGATAGTGGAGGTATAGCTTGCCTCCAATCGTTAAGGTTACTAATAATAAGGAGATTAATAAAATTAGCAAAATTAAATTTTGTTGTTTTTTTTCTATTTTTTCCCATTTATTCATAAAAAACTCTTTTTTCTTTAGAAAAGAAGTTTCTATTTTTTGGAAAAATTTCTCATTTTTCATTTTTTTAATTCTTATCATAATTTTCGGTTTTAACTTTACTTGTCTACCGGCAGACCAGGCATTTTTTATTTTTTATCACTCCCCTACCACTCCCCCAGCTGACTAAAAAGCGCAAGAAAGAGACGTTAGGTTAATTAATTCAATATAGGTAGCTAGGCTCCATGCTTGAGACATAGAACCAGCAGGATTAAATTTTTGCGCTGAGGAAAGCTCAGAAGAATTTCCTATGGCGTTATACCATAATAAATCTTTTGTTGAAGCGTTAAAAATTTTTTTAATTTTGGGAAGATATTTCTCCTTATTTAATTTGATCATAGAAATAGCCGCTATATTATTAATCCAAAACCAGGCATCGCCTTGATGATAGCTTTTAGGATTTTCGCCAGTATGTTTAATGCAATAAAAAGGGTTGTTCTTATCAATAGTGCTTAACCCTCCCCAATTAAGCCAAAGCGCTTTAAACGCTGTTTCAAAACATCTTTCCCATTCATTTTTTTTTAATAAATTGGGATAAATATAATAAGCTAAAAAAATATTGGGCTTGATAGTCCAATCATTTTTCCCGTCAGCGAGTATTTTTCCATTCCAAAAACAAGAACGAACTTTATTTTTCAGCTGTTTTTCCATGTCTTTATATTTTGCATTTTTTGTTACCTTGTGCGCCAAATTATAAATTGCCAACTGCAAAGCCTGCATTTCTATAGGGAATTTAGAACGCTCAATAGAATCCATCCATGTTGGAGATGATTTATTAATAATTAGCCCATTTTTATTGATATAATGATCACTTATATGTTTAATGATTTGATTAAGTTCCTTCGTGTTTATTACAGGATGCTTAATATTTTCTAAAAAACGATATAGAGCCCATTGCAGACCATCAAGATTAAAAACTGTTTGAGATTCTTTTGAGGACAGGGGGAGATTAGGGAGATTTGAAATTTCATCTGCTATTTTCACATCTATTTTAAATAATATTTTTAGCGATATTGCTGTATCGCGCAACCAAAATTGGAAAAACCAAGGAAGACCAGCATACAATCCAAGTATCTTGCCATTTTTATTATAGACCAAAAGGTCTTTAAATGATTGACAGGCTAAGAACGAGGAGAAATTGGGAGAATAAGAACCTTTCGCATTGCTCAAGAAACTAGACGGAAGAATAAGGGGAAAGAGATCCTTCGCGAATCTAAAGTGCTCAGGATGGCGG
This sequence comes from uncultured Candidatus Saccharibacteria bacterium, assembly GCA_964412645.1. GTDB lineage: Bacteria > Patescibacteriota > Minisyncoccia > JBAYJV01 > JBAYJV01 > CAYNNF01. The sequence goes on along the minus strand of CAYPPP010000025.1, from coordinate 3,566 downwards.
AGAGAAAAGATTGCTTCTTTTTCTGACAGTCCAACGCTTATGATTAATCTGTCTGTTTTAAAATTTAAAGCATGATAAACATATAAAAAATAGGGAGGAGAGTGCCTTTTTTTGTCAAAAATTCTCTCTTTCTTAATCCATTTTTCTGTTTTTTTCCATCTTTTTAGGGATGGTGTAAAAATTGCTAAAAAGAGAGGTTGATTTAGTTCTTTGTCGCGGTATTTAATAATTAAAAAATCGCCTTTTTTATAGATATTATAATATCGTTCTTGTTGAGGCAATGAATATGATTTTCTTATGTCCAGAATTAATTTAATATTTTTTATCTGTGATAATTCATAAATTAATGTATTTTGACCTTTCAGCGTATAATAAGTCTCTATTAGCGCGCCTCTTTGACGTTGAAGATAGTGAGTATTTTTAAGCCAAATGTTTTTTAATTCGTGAATTTCTTTTTTAGGATTTATTTTTATTTCATCTAAAATTTTATATACCTTGCCTTTAAGCCGTACATGCCATCCCTGATAACGGCTAGAATTATTATTGCCAAGCCACAAATAACCACCAAGATTATTGGTGGCAAGAAGAGTTGCATCATGAGATACTTCTTTGCTTATGCTTTGATTATTGATAATGTGAGTGAGAAGCATTAAAAAAAATTAAAAACATAAAATTAAGATAGAATTATTTAAAAATTAAGTTTGTAAAACTCCGCTGCTTCTTCTGGACCTACGCTAATAATGCTGTCGCCTCCGCTTAATTCAAAGCCAGCTCTAATATTAACTCGTGGTAGAATTTCTAGATGCCAATGAAAATCTTTATTATTCGGCGCGTATTGAATATAAAAACAATAAGGCGCTTTAATATCGTTCAATCTTTTAAGAATTTTCTTGAGCATTATTGCTAAAAGAAGATATTGCTCTTGCGTAAGTTCACAAAGCCGTCTCATATGAGCTTTGGGAAAAATCCAGACCTCATAATTAAAACGAGGAGCATAGGGACTAAAAGCCAAAAAATATTCATCTTCAAAGATTTTCCTCGGACCAGATTGTTCGGCTCTGACAATATCGCAATAAGGACAAGTCTTATACTGATTAAAAGCTAAAATTTCTTCCTCAATTAGCGCTGGCGTTTTCCCTGTCGCTATTATTTGAGAATGGCTATGAACAATAGAAGCACCTGCCCCTTTTCTTCTGTTTTTAAAAACCATCACATACTTAATTCCTTTAATTTTTGAAAGTTCTTCAATACGATAATTATAAATCTTAAGAATAATAGAAATATGCTCAATGCTCAGATCAACCATTTGTCTTTTATCGGGTGTTTCTATAATTACTTCCTGAATACCAAAGGAAGTATATGATTGAAAAAACTGATTATTGCTTATTTCCTTTTGCTCTTCAGCAGATATTAGCGCCGGATACTTATTAGGAAGCCATCTGACCATCCATTTTCCTTTTATCTTTTCCACTCTACCAATTTCTTTAGGCGTTAAATGTTCCTTGCCAAAACAAAAAGGGCAATTTTTAGGATGAGGTTCATCGTTATTAGTCGTGAACTGATGGCTGTGGGGGCGTTTAGCACGCACGTTACTGATATAGCTCCACCTATTAAGAATGTAGTCCTTGCGAAGTTGCATATTTTTGAATTATTCGTTAATTTGAGCGAAGCGAAAATCAAGGTTCTTGAGCAAAGTGAAAGGTTCTTATTCGTCAAATAATCCACATATATAAGATAACACTACTAGTCGGGTCCTGCTCTTTTATAAGCTTCGAGATAATATTTAATTAATTTTTCCCAATTTGCTTCTTGAGCCAGCTCGCTTGCGCCAATTTTATTTTGAACTCTTTCGTAATAAGAAGCGCAGCTAAAATTATAAAGCAAATCAGCTAATTGATTTTTTGAGATTTCATATTTTTTTTGATGGCGTTCCACTATATAAATACCCGGATATTTCTTCTGATCCGCCTTTGGTTTAATAAATATTCCAAAACCTGCAAGATCAGTTGTAATTGTAGCAACACCTAAAGAAGCTGTTTCAAGAGGAGTATAACCCCATGGTTCATAGTAAGATGGAAAAACTCCTAAATGGGAACCTTGAACGCACTCGTTATAAGATAAATTCAAAAGACCGTCAGAACCTGTTAAATAGGCGGGGTAGACAATGACCTTAACCTTATCTTCGGGGTTGTTAATTAAATTAACTTGTTTAAGCTTGTCTATAATTATATTATTTTCTTCATTTAAATCGTGCGTACAAATTGAAGGTAGTTTTGCGGGATGCTTAAGCTTCATAAGTTTACGCTTAATTTGCCTCAGAGTATCTTCTTCAAATAAAGCCTCGGCGCTAAGCGGTTTTTCCGCCATAATGTTATAAAGTAAATTACTTTGAGTGGTAACGCTTGATTCTTCTAAGGTTTGTTCAACGTCGCTAAAAATCTCGCGCGCTTCTCTAATATGAGTCTTTATGCCCCTAATATTAAGTGGTACCCAAAAGAAAACAATAATTGTTTTAGCGCTATCTCCTTTTTCTTTTAAGCGCTTGTTTAGATCTGAAAGCGCATCTATAAAAATATCTATACCTTTATTATGAAATTCATAGCGACCAGAAATAAAATAGAATAAACTTTCTCTTGGATCAAAGGTATAGTAGGGAAAAAAATAATAAAGAATAAATTCTCTCATCCTATCACGCTGAAGCCGATGAGATAGTGAAAAATCTTCAAATGTAAGTCCTCCACCTAAGTTAAGTCCATTAGGAAGTACTAAATCAACTTTCCTTTTTAAGAATTGTTCAACTTCTAAGGATGTAATTTCACTGACTGTCGTGAGAACATCTGCCGTTTGAGCTGATGCTTTTTCAACCTGATGCTTAGAGGCAATACCAAGTTCATAAGCTTTTTTATCACTTTCTATGCTTTCTAAATTTTCGTAGAGAGGATAGTTAGTTGCCGACAATCCTCTGCCTAAAACAGTTGCGTGAGTAGTAAAAATCTTTTTAATTTGCGGTTCTTTTTCCTTAAGATAAAGTAGAACAGATCCGCTCATCCATTCGTGGGCATGAGCAATAATATTTTGCCCTTTAAACGCCTCTTTCATTCTGCTTAAAACTTTACCAACGCACCAGGACCACAGAATCGGATCATCAAAATCACTGGGAGCATTAAGAGAATCAATGGCAAAATTCTCCCAAAGATGTTTTTTAATATTGTTAAGATAATGGCGGTAACCATTAAAGTCAATCAAAATCGTAATTGGCTCGCCTTTAATCAGCCATTTGCCCCAATGGCAATTAATGCCTTCTTTTTGAAGCGCTGTAAAAAGAGGTTTTATTTTTTCCGGCGGAACAATTTCTTCAAACTCGCCTTTGGCTTTTTCTATAAAATAAGGACCGATAATAAAATAATTATTGTCCCCCAGTGCTTGTTTTATATAAACAGCTTTACTAGCAATTACAGTATAAATACCGCCTACTTTGTTGCATGCTTCCCAGCAAATTTCGAAAATAATAGAATTAGACATAGTTTTTAATTTCTAATTTGAAGAATCTAAAGATTCTTGACGGG
>CAYPPP010000024.1:0-10806 GCA_964412645.1 uncultured Candidatus Saccharibacteria bacterium | reverse complement strand
TTTTCAACCTAGGACTTCTTGATATTTTTTTTTATATGTTTAAAATAAATATAAAAAAATAATTTTAAGAAATAATCAATTTTAATAAATGATAATATTATGAAAAAGTTTTTCTTTTTTATTGTTTTGGTTTTGTTGGTTTTAGGAAGTTTTATTTTTTCTAACAATTCAACTCTCGCAAAAGAAAAAAAAGTTAATATCTATTTCTTTTATGGATCTAGTTGTCCTCACTGCGCTGCCGAAAATAAATTTCTAAATAAATTAGAACAGAAATATCCAGAAATTGATATTAAGCGCTACGATGCTTATGCTAAAGAAAATCAAGAATTATTATTATCTCTTTGTAAACAATGTTCTTCTGAAAGATACATTGGTAGCGTACCAATGCTATTTATTAAATCACCAACAGTTTCTCAAGAGGAAAAACCAGTATTTATCCTTGGTTTTAATAATGAAGCTGGCGTGGGCAAAAATATTGAAAAAGCGATTCAAAATTGCATTAAAGACATTTGTCCGTCCAACGAATCAAATAATAATAAAATTACCGTTCCCTTTTTAGGAAAGATTGACGCTAGCAAATACTCTTTGCCCGCTTTATCGATAATCTTAGGATTTTTAGATGGCTTTAATGTCTGTTCCTTGGGTGCGCTTGTTTTCATTTTAGGTTTGGTTCTTGCTTTTCATTCGCGTAAAAAAACACTCATTTTCGGCAGTATTTTTCTTTTAACTACTGCTATTTCTTATGGAATTCTAATATTTCTTTGGTATCAGCTTTTTACAGTTCTCGCTCCTTATATTGGTATAATGAATGTTGTTGTCGGATTAATAGCTTTAGCTGGAGGAGTTTATTTTGCAAATCAATTTATCAAATTCCGCAAACAGGGCGTAGTATGTGAAACTGGACAAGGATCTAAAACAATTTCACGATTAAGCTCTCGTTTAAGCGAAACATTTAAGAATAATAAAAATATTTTTGCTATATTAGGCGCTATTTTTGTTTTTTCTGCATTGGTAACTATTATAGAGTTTCCTTGCTCCGCAGCTGTTCCTGTGGTTTATGCGGGAATTTTATCTCAAGCAGGACTTTCTCATTTACAATACCTTTTATATATTTCTCTTTTTATATTTCTTTATCTCTTAGATGAATTAGTAGTCTTTTTAGTGGCTTTTTTCACAATGAAACTTTGGCTAACATCCCAAAAAGCAACTCTTTGGATTACTTTAGTTGAGGCAATTATTTTGTTACTTTTGGGAGCTTCTTACTTGTCTACAATATTCAGATAGTCAAACAGAAATTCTAAATAATTTACTATTTTTTAAACTAATTAATTTAAAATGAACAGTTTAGTCGTTTCTATTTTTGGGCTTTTAGTAAATTTGTTTTTGGCAGTCACCAAGGCTTTTTTAGGTTTTTTCCTTAATTCTACTGCTTTAATCGCTGACGCCATTCATTCAGGGCTTGATGTAATTTCTTCCTTTGTAACCTTTTTAGGCATTAAAAGCGCTAGAAAACCCGAAGAAAAAAAATACCCTTATGGACATTATCGCAAAGAACCTTTGGCAGGATTTGTAGTCGTTATCCTGCTTTCTATTTCTGGTATTTGGATATTGTACGAAGGTATCTCGCGTCTTTTCTTAGGTGGCGAAAGCGCTCGTTTCTCTTTTTGGGCTTTAATTTTAATGGGCGTATCAATAATTTTAAACGAGATTACGGCTCGAATAAAATTTAAACAAGGCACTAAGGATAAAAATATTGCCCTTATTGCAGACGCTGAACACGACAGAGCTGATGTTGTTTCTTCTGTAGGTGTGCTTGTTGGCTTTTCTTTTATAAAATTCTTTCCCCTACTTGATGCTTTTTTGGCAATCGCCATTGGTGCTTATATTCTTTACGAAAGCTGGTCTTTGGGCAAAGAGGTTTCTGATAATTTGACTGATGCCGCTGATTTAGATTTAGATAAAAAAATTAAAACTTATCTAAAAAAAGAAAATATTGATTTTGAGGATTTAAAAACTAGGAAAGTTGGTGCTTATAGCTTTGCTGAAATTAAGGTTAAGCTTAATCCTCAAATAGACATTGCAACAGCCTCAAATATAATGGAAAATCTTCAAAAAGAACTCTTAAAAAAATTCAACACATTAAAACAAATAAATATTGGTTTAGTTTCTCACGATTTATCTTCAACAGTGGTTTCCCCTCGTTGGGGAAAAAGATATAATTTTAAAAAAGGGCAAGAAAAAATTGGTCCAAAAAAAGAAGGCAAACGCATCGTTATCCCAATTGAAAATAATGAAATTAGCGATCACTTCGGCAGAAAAGAATATCTTATAATAGATATTGCTAACAATAAAATTGTCAAAAAAGAAAAAATTAAAAATAAATACTTTACTTCAGGATCATCTCATGGAGTTAAATTTGTAAAAGCAATTTCAGCAGATGAAATTTGGCTTAAAGATATTGGCAAAGAAGCAGAACAAAATATTAAAAATCATGGCATAAAATTAAAGAAACTTGCTCAAACAATAACATTAAAAAACATAGAGAAAAATATTATTAACGATATTAAATAAAGTTCAATCCTTAGAATAAAATGAAAATATTTCTTCAAAATCATCCTTCAAATATTACTCTTTTTATGCGTCGTTTGGGTTATCATCCTGACAGACGGCAAAAACCTGGAAGTTTAAGCTTTTCAAAGAGTATTGGTAATTATGGTTATCCAAAATTTCATGTTTATGTAAATGACATCAATAACAAAGCTGACAGAAATCCCTCCTCCACGAATTTTCTTTTAAATCTGCACATTGATATGAAACAAGCGTCTTATAAAGGAAGCTCTGCTCATTCAGGTGAGTACGAAAATAGCGAATGGCTTAATCAGGAAGCAGAGCTAATTAAATCTGTGGATAAATAAACTGGCATTACCTCCACTTTTTTGTTAAAATGTTAAAGATCATTTGAGATTTGTTGATTCTAATTTCTATGTTAAGACCAAAAAAAACTAAATTAAATATTAAAAGAATTTTAAAAAACGTCCCAGAAGCAAAGATTTTTTGGACAGCTGATGGAAAAAAGCTTTATAATGTTCGTGATCTTTTAGGCGCCCTTAAAAATATGGAAGAAATGGACTTTAGAATGCATGTAACAACTACAAAAAATGATTTTAAAGAATGGATTAAATTAGTTATAGGAGACAAAAAATTAGCCCGAACGCTTCGCTGGACTACAACCTTAGAAACAACTATTGAGAAGGTTAAAGAACACTTAGACCAGTATTATATCTAATATAACTTTTTTAAAATGCTGTCCCTCATAAAAATATGCCTATTTTAGAGGGATTTTTGATTAAAAAAAATTCTTCTTTGCCTTTGAAAAAACCTCGATGAAATATTTAAAAATTAAGGTTATTCCCAATGCTAAAAAAAATGAAATTGTTGAAAACTCTGATAATTTTATGCGTATAAAAATCAGCGCTCCTCCTGTGAATGGCAAGGCAAATAAAGAACTTATTAAATTTTTAGCTAAACATTTTAATATTAAAAAATCCGCAATTATAATTAAAAGTGGAGAAAAATCAAAAATTAAAATTATCCAAATAGTGTAGAGGTTAGACCTCTACAGCTAATTAAAAAGGACGCATACATTGCTTTAATGCAGCGCCCCATTTTTTTTGTTCCAACTAAAAAGAGAAACTTCCGCTGATAATCAATTTACCTTCAATATGTCCTTGGGGAATATATTGGTCGCTTTTTTCGGAAACTTGGATCTCAAAACGCAATTCCCCGTCAGACGTAATAAATCTTAAGCCACCAAGAACACCCTTCCAATCAGCTCTATAAAAATCGGCTGGATTGAAAAACGATGCTATTCGTCCGCCAATATAAGCACGATAGTCAAACCCGTTCTTACTTTCAGAATAAATCCAGCAAAGATATGGAAGAGAAAGAGAAGTGTCTCCTCTTAATTCTTCGTATTTTCCTCCTGGTTTTAAGCTGTAAACATAGGATGTTGCTATCCCAATTGGTATGGTTCTCACATCAGCTACAAAGCTTATCTGACCATAATTAAGTTTCTCAGTGGTATCAAAATATACCCTTGAGAAAAAATGCGGAAAATAGATGCTTAGCCAATTATATGATTTATTATACTTTTCACAGTATTTACCATCATATAGGTTTGTTCCTATGCCGGTGCCCGCTGAAAAATGTGGAAAAATCGCACGCAGACCGATTGTCACATTAAGATCTATGGTATCATAACAATTTAGATCTAAACGCGCTTCCATAGCAAGGTTGCTTGACGAAAACAACCCCGGCAAGTAAACTTCTCCCCCGATCCAACCATCCAATTTGTTTTCTTGTTGAGCTTCAATGCCACTCCAAAGGCTTCCATTTAATCTTGGAGAGCAATCATCCGCCTCTCCCACAGAAGAGACAGCGACAACAAAAAAAACTACAATGAACAACATCATTAGTACAAACAGCGCCTTTTTCATCATTTCCTCCTTTTAGAAAGTTCCGTTTGCAAATCCGTAAACAACACCGGCCCATGTCAACGCCAACATTAACAACTTGATCCATGCCAACATCTTACACCTCCTTATGTTATTTAGAACTATTTACAGTATAACAAAATATCTGTTCTTGTCAAGATCTTCAACTTAAGTCCTTGACAGCATTAGAATAATTTGATACGATATAGAAGAAAAGAAGAACCTCCCCGATATACATCGGGAAGAACCTTGACGAGAAAAAATAAGAACCCCGCCTCATCGGCGAGAACCTTGACGAGAAAAAATAAGAACCCCGCCTCATCGGCGAGAACCTTGACGAGAAAAAATAAGTTCTTCAAAATTAGGAGTAAGGAGGCGAGGATGTATATTATCATCGTAGGAGCAGGAAGAATTGGAAAAGGAGTTATTAATGTCGCCCTAAAAGACAATAACAATATTGTTTTAGTGGAAAAGAAAGAAGAACTTGCCAAAGAACTTGCTCAATCATCCGACATTACTGTAATTCATGGTGATGCAACTATTGGAGAAACCCTCAAGGAAGCAGGGGCAGAGAGAGCTGACTGCTTGATTGCCACAACAAGCGATGATGCCGTTAATCTAATGATTGTTTCCGTTGCTCAACGTCTTAGAATTTCCTCAATCTTTACTGTGGTTAACGATCAAGAACATACTGATTTATTCCAAAATAAAGGCATAAAAACAATTGAAAAACCAACTGAAATGATCATTGCTCAGTATATTTATAATGCTATAAAACAACCCCAGCTCAAGAATCTTGTCATTCTTCCACAAGGAGGACAGGTTTTCTACTTGACGGTTACCGCAGATTCGCCATTAGTAGGTGAAACTCTTGCTACGACCAAAAAAAAGAAAATCATCTTGTCCAAAATGACTATTATTGCAATTAAACGCGAAGGAAAAAGAGAAATTGCAGAAGACAATACTGTTATCATGGAAAAAGATGGTATTACTCTCTTTTCTTTAGAGAAGATTAGTGACAGTCTGATTGAAAAACTAACTGGGCAAAATCAGTAAAAAAAAGAAGGATCTTTACTTGGCAAAGATTCTTGACGGAAAATTCAAAAATCATCTCAAGGGAGGGATGAAATGAAAAAAGCGTTGGTAGTAATGTTGGTGTTGGTTTTGGGGCTGAGTGTGTTTGGCTTGGCAAAATCAATTTTCGTCAGCGATTTCATTGTGAACGATTATGTGAGTCGCTGGGCATGGCAAGTTCCCAATATCTCTATAGAGTTGGGTCCTTGCGAATGGTCACAAAAACCGCAGAGTTTCTACGTGACGGTAAACTGCCTTCAATGTGGTCAAAATGCACATTTGTATGTAATGGTTGAAGGAAATAAGTTAATCTACCTTACTCGCATCACAAGAAATGGCAAAAAACTAATCACTTTGCCTTCCAATTACAATAACGGACACTTCAAAAACGGATGGCAAAATGTTTCTCTTATTCTTTCCTCAACGCCTCGCTTTGATCTCCAACATGAACGGAGACCTCAACCGTTGAGTTCGTGGAAGTTTAACGGATACCCCTGTAGCGGGTATGTGGTGACAGCACAAAAGAGGTTTTATGTAAGAAGCTGTTTTTGCTGTCGCTGCTATCCTTGTTGTCCATAAAAGGAGGTGAAATAATACCATGTGCTGCGTTCCTAATTGGTTAATCGTAGTATGTGTATTTCTGGGCGTTCTCATGGCAGTTGCAACAAACTGTGCCTGCTGTTAGAACAAAAACTCTTTCTCGGGATTCAAAGTGGATCCCGAGTTTTTATTGTTTTTTTTCTAAATTATTATGTTACTTTTAAACATTAGAATAAACAAAAAATAATTTCAAAAATACAAAAACCACACAAAACATTGACATTTAAATAACATTATGATAAAATGACAATAGTTCTAAACAATTAGGAAACGGTTAGAATCGCTAGTCAACTGCGGAACAAACAAAATGTACCAAAAGGAGGTACAATGTTTAACAAAAAGAAGTTGTTGGTGTCGGGATTAGTACTGTTGTTTGCTCTGTTGATAATGACAGGGTGCGGACTTTTCAAGGAAGCACCGATAGTTAGCATTAATGCAAATCCCGCTGGAGGAGAAGAACCTCTTACGGTTGCATTTTCGGCAACTGTAGTTCAGAAAAGCGCAGATATAGTCCTCTGCGAATGGAGCTTTGGCGATGGTGCTACTGGGAAAGGAACATCAACGGTTCATACCTACCTGGAAGCCGGAGATTACAAAGCCCAATTAAGGGCTACTGACAAGGACGGTCGAGTGAGCGATTGGACCTCTCAATCCATTGAAGTCCGGCCTGCTCCAAAGCCGCCAACATGTAACGGCGTTAATATTCGGAATGAAACAGGTCCTAGTGCCTGCCCGCCGTTCTGTGTCGGAGACCTACTCCGGTTCAGCCCAATAAATCCATCTGATCCCCAAAACGGAACGCTCACTTACTTTTGGAACTTCGGTGATGGACGGGGAGAAGCAGGACATACTGTTGATCACGCCTACTGTTATCCTGGTCGCTATACAATAACGGTAACAATTAAGAGTAGCAAAGGAACATCCATGGATTTCACCCGCAATGTCACGATCCAGGAATGTTGCTCTTGTTTGCCGAAGTTTGCTATTGACCCACTAGGACACACAATCTGTTCCGGAAAAAGCATTACACTCAGCGCAAAATTCCCGGATCCCTGTTGTGGCTGTTGTCAAGTTGACACTAAGGAAATCATCCTTGATCTGGAACTTGAATCCAAGTACTGTCCGCCACCAGACTACTCCCCATGTCCAGGAACCGGTTGTTGTTATAACGGTTACTTTGAATGGGTCGTAGATCTTGACGGTACGCGACTTGCCAATCATGTGCGTGGAAGTTCTATAACCATCACGCCATGTCAGACGGGGAGTATGGTTGCCAGTCTTTACTACACTTGCGGCAGTAAGTCGCATGTAGTTAAAGAAACGTACACCGTCAAATGCTGTGACTACGACTGTTGCAGTTCAAGCGAATAACCCGTTTCCTATTTCGAGAGCCGATACAGTGTGTCGGCTCTTTTTTATTTTATTTTTTAATATTAATGCATTACTTAATAATCCCTAGAAAGCAGTGAATCCATCGAAATATATTGACATTACATATACTTTGTGATACAATGTAAATGGTTATTTAAAATCGGAAGAAAGAAACAAAAAAAATAGGAGGAGAAATGAAGAAATGGTGGAAGTTAGTAGCATTGGTGACACTCTTTGTAGTGCCAATGATCTTGGGTGGCTGTTTGAATCTTAGTGGTAGTAAGCCACAAGCGTGCATCAGCGTGGATGTAATTTCAGGCGAAGCTCCTTTGGTAGCTCAGTTTACAGGATCTTCAGATCAAGAGGTGGATTCTTTCCAATGGACCTTCGGTGATGGTACTAGTGGATATGGAGATCTAGTCACTCACACTTATCAAAGTGTTGGTGATTACTCGGTAACGCTAGTGGTCAGTAAAACAAACTTCTGCGGAACATCGATGAGCGAGCCGGCAAAAATAACGATTCGTGTTTTGCCAGTTAAGCTTCCGATGGTAAGACTAATTCATGTCAGCCCACTACCGGCCTGTCAAAATCAGCCCGTTAACTTCTCGGCTGATATCGTTAATGGTCCAGTAGTTGAGTGGAGTTGGCGAACAAGCGACGGACAAACCAGCACATCGTCTTCTCCTGTGTTTATCTTCAGTAATATTGGAGAGAAAACGATTTGGCTAAAGGTTTCTGACGCAAAAGGCCATTGGTCAGATGAGGCGCAAACAGTTTTCAATGTTCAAAACTGCTGCCAAGTTTGTCCACCACAACCACCGTGCCCATCGTGTGGCTACCTTGAAGGATTAAGCCCTGAAAGAGCTTGTGTGAGTGTCTATAAGACATTTACAATACAGGTTATGTTTAACAACTGGCCGTGCGGAGAATACAACACTTGCGACAGGTCGTCTCCACAAAGCATCGTAGTAGCGCCAGCCCCAGATTTGGGCTGTGACTATTGCCAGGCGAATATTACTTGGGACTTTTTCTATCGTGGTGAAAAGGCCGTGATAGGAGAAGATTATCAAGTCGTTTGGTTAGATGGCCAATTTAATCAGCTCATCATGGTCAAGTTTTTTAAGGCCAGAGAATGGGATGTAAAAGCTACGCTTGTCTCTTCAGCTGGAACCGAAGTTGTTTGGGGACATTATGTAGCCAAGATTTAGATAACATTTGTACGTAACTAAGTTACGCGTAAATGACTGGGTCGATGCAGAAGCGTCGGCCCTTTTTTTATCCACTAACAAAATCCTTAAGATTTTGCTAAAATATATCTAGAAGAACCTCCTCAACATCACGTCGGGAAGAACCTTGGTTTTTTTCAATAATATCTTGAACATAAATGTATGAAAAAAATTATCAATGCTTTGTCAATTATTGCTATTATTGCCGGTATTGCTCTCGGTACAACTGGCGCTTATTTTAGCGATACAGAAATTTCGCCTGCTAATATTTTTGTCGCTGGCACTCTTGAGCTTTCCACCGACGGAGAATACACAACCATGCCCATTGAAGTGACTAATATCAAGCCCGGTGATTCAGATATCGGGATTATCCGTCTAAAAAATATTGGCACAATTACGGGTGAAATTGATGCTTCAATAATTAATATGGTTCAAGATAATGAAAATGGTTGCAATGCGCCCGAGGCATCAGAAGACACAACCTGTTCTGATCCAGGCGCAGATGAAGGAGAGCTTGATGATTATTTAAAGATTGTTCTTTGGCTAGATTCAAATGACGATAATCTTTTATCAACTTCTACGGAGACATTCTTTGTTTCTCCTGCCCAAGACCTAAGCACGCTCAATGGCGTTACCGTCTTTCCCTCGTCTCCAATTACGCTTTCTGCCGAGGAAAGCGTTGATATTAAATTAATGTGGCAAGCCGATCCCGAAGATTTGTCTGGTAATCTTTTCCAAAGCGACGATACGGCTTTCACGATTACCTTCAACTTCAGACAAATCTAATAAATGAAAAAACTTTCCCTATCTTTAATTATTGTTTTAATAATTTTATTTTCTAATAATATAACCTCCGCATATTTTTCTGATAATAAAACTTCAGAACCTAATAATTTTAAAGTCGGCAATTTAGATTTTTCCCTTCAAGAGGGAAATCTTTTTTTAAACGGCATTACGCCCCAACAATCTGGTTATTTAGGATTTATTATCCAAAAAACTGGTAATCTCAATTTTCAATACAAAGTCCAAGCGTTAAATCCCGCCGGTGAACTCTGCGAATATCTAAATTTGGAAGCGCGCCTCAATGGCGATAGTTTTACTTGGCAAGGTTTTCCTTCTAATTTTTCATACCATCAGCTGGAAACGCAAAATCCCGAAGCATGGTTCTTTGATTTCAGTTTAAATAACACCAATAAATTTGTTCAAAATAAATCTTGTTATTTAAGGTTTGTTTTTGACGCTTGGCAAACTAATTTAGATGATAATTCTAAGGGATTCACTAAAACAAAAGAGTTGGTTTTTATTATTCATTCCGGCAACTGGGAAACAGGCGTTTTTCTGAATGAGTTTTTGCCTAATCCCAGCGGTCTTGATCCTGATTATGGTTTTGATTTTGGTTCAGATTCAGACGATATGCCTCAGGGCGAATGGATTGAGCTTTATAATAATAGCGATCATCCTATTAATGTTGCTAATTGGTATTTCAAGGATACTGCAGATCATCTAATTTTAATTAGTGACGAAAATACTTATCCGGCAACCACAACAATTAACGCTTATAATTGGTTGGTGATTTATATGAATAAATCTATTCTTAATAATTCCGCTTCATCTGGAACGCCGGCTGATGTCATTTATCTTTATGATAACAAAAACAATCTCATAGATTCTTATGCTTATTTTGGAACTAATTGTGAATTTAAACCAACCCCGGGAGAAGACAATCCGATTACTCCTCCATCTGACTGCAATACTATCCTTTCTGCTCCTGGTAATAAATCTTATTCTAGAATTCCCGATGGCAACGGTAAATGGTACGACCCCATTCCCACTCCTGGTTTTTCAAATACATTAGATTTTTCAAACCGTTCTAATTTCTCCTCTCTGTCTTTGCGAGGAGCAACAGCGACGAAGCAATCTCTTTGTCATTCTGAACGAACTGAAGAATCTCAACAAAAACAAAAAGAATTATCAAAAATTGGCCCTCTTGAATTTACTAATGTAACGACAACTGAATTTTAAATTTCATGAAATATAAA
>CAYPPP010000023.1:7646-10927 GCA_964412645.1 uncultured Candidatus Saccharibacteria bacterium | reverse complement strand
GCGGGTATAGTATAGTGGTTATTATGTTAGGTTTCCAACCTGAAGACACGGGTTCGACTCCCGTTACCCGCTTATAAAGATTCAATGAAAATTGGTCCTTATTCGAAATTGTTTTAGATATGTCAAAATAACTAAAAAGGGAAGATGCGAGATTAAAAAAAATACCAAAATCAATCATAATCCAAAAAAGTCTCAGAGATTGAGGCTTTTTGGTTGGACCTAGAGGAGCTATTGATGATTTTTAAAATATTTTTGGGTATAATTTAAGAAATATGAAAGATAAAAATTATATTCAAAGAAAAATCGTTCTATTTTTACTTATCATTATTATTATTTCAATAATAGCGATTGTAATATTTCTGGACATTAAAAACATATCTTCGCCGGTCAGTAATAAAAATATTTTAAAACCAGTTGTTTTTGACACCATACCTTCTATTTTTGAGAAACATAAAGAGGAAGAAAAGGTGACAATAGTTAATAAAAATATTGAAATAAAGCCAGATATTCCAGTAACACCAAATAATTACCAGACGACGAAAGAACAAATAATCTCTAAATTTAAAAATAGAAATCCCCAAGAATGGGGAGAAAAAATAAAGGGAGTTAAGACAAGAATAGATACAAATCGGAAAATTATTGCCCTAACCCTTGATGCTTGTGGAGGATCAAGAGGAAGTGGCTATGACAAAGAACTAATTGAATATTTCAAAGAACATCAAATTAAAGCCACTCTTTTTATTAATGCCAGATGGATTGATGCTAATCCTAAAAATTTTCAAGAGTTAGCAGATAATTCTTTATTTGAGATTGAAAATCATGGCGTTAATCATTTGCCTTGCTCGATCAATGGAGAGTCAATTTATGGCATAGAAGGAACAAAAAGTATTGGAGAAGTAGTTGATGAAATTGAAAAGAATGCTATAAAAATCGAAGAACTTACGGATCGAAAACCAAGGTATTATCGCTCAGGCACAGCTTATTATGATGAGATATGCGTAGAGATCGCTGAAGAGTTGAGTTATGAAACAGCAGGCTTTAGTATTATCGGGGATGGTGGTGCGAGATTTTCTGCAGAACAGGTCAGACAAGCAACGCTAAAAGCAAACCCAGGATCGATCATTATCTATCACATGAATCAACCAAGCGGAGAAACTTTTGAAGGATTAAAAAAGGCCATTCCGGAATTAGTAGAAATGGGTTATGCTTTTGTAAAATTGGAGGACCATAAACTATATTAATATTTCCAATCCAAAAAAGTCTCAAAGATTGAGACTTTTTGGTTTACCCCAATTTGAGAAAAGGGATAATTTAGGAGCTTATAACTTGACACTTTTAGGTCAAGAAAATTATTTGACAGCAGCCTTAAGGGCCTTGCCAGCCTTAAATTTAGGAACGGTAGCGGCAGGAATCTTAATGCTTTCGCCAGTCTGAGGATTGCGTCCAGCACGAGCCTTTCTGTCGTAAGTTTTAAAAGTGCCGAAACCGGTAAAGGTAATGCCATCGCCTTTTTTCAAAGCATCAGTAATGCCATCTAAGATAACATCGATGCATTTTTTGCTTTGAGCTTTAGCAAGGCCTGTTTTTTCGGCAACATAGTCAATTAATGCTTGTTTGGTCATTGATTTCACCCCCTTTCAGATTATTGCCCTTACGGGCATGATTTTAAAAATTAACATTAATTTAATTACTTTGCATATTCAATTGCGCGTGTTTCTCGTAGAACATTTACTTTAATTTCTCCTGGATAAGTCATTTCTTTTTCAATTTTTTGGGCTATTTCCTTAGCTAACCTATATGCTTCCATATCACTAATCTTATTGGCGTCTACGAAAATTCTAACTTCACGTCCCGCTTGAATAGCATAAGTTTTTTTAACACCCTCAAAAGAATTACTAAGGTCTTCTAGTTCTTCTAATCGTTTGATGTACGCTTCATAATTTTCCCGCCTAGCGCCTGGACGGGATGCTGAAATAGCATCGGCAGCTTGAACAAAACGCGACTCTATGCTAACAAAAGGATAATCTCCATGATGAGCAATAGCTGCGTTGATTACGTCTTTATTAACATTAAATTTTTCCATAATCTTTTTACCAATTTCGACATGAGAACCCTCAACTTCATGACTCATAGCTTTTCCAATATCATGTAAAAGTCCAGCTTTTTTGGCTACAGTAACCTTGCCCTTAAGTTCTTCAGCAAGAATCATGGCAACATGAGCAACTTCAATTGAATGACGTAAAATATTTTGTCCAAAACTAGTTCTAAAATGAAGCATGCCGATTAAATAAACTAGCTGAGGATCAAAATCAGTGATACCTAACTCATAAACAGTGTTTTCACCCAATTGTTTTATTTTATCTGAAAATTCTCCTTTAACTTTTGCCACTGTTTCTTCTATGCGAGCTGGCTGAATTCTACCGTCAAGAATTAATCTTTCAAGGGCAACCTTAGCTATCTGACGCCTTAATGGGTTAAATGAGGAAATTACTATGGTATCTGGTGTTTCATCAATTATGAGTTCAACTCCTGTTATCTTCTGAAAAGCTCTAATATTTCTACCTTCCTTGCCGATAACCCGTCCTTTAATTTCCTCATCTTTGATAGCGACAGTTGTGGTAGTGAATTCTTCTGCTTGAGCAGCGGCAATTCTCTGCATCGCTTGGGCAATTAAATCTGCTGATTTAATGTCAATATTTTCTTGTTTTTCCTTTTCTAATTTTTTAGTAAGCTCAATCAAAGCTTCTTCGTTTTCCTTTTCTGCTATTTTTATAACCTTATTTTGAGCTTGTTTAGTTGTTAACTTAGCAACTTTTTGTAACTTTTCTTTAGCTTCTTTTTCAAGAAATTGAACATTTTTTTGAATTTCCTTGATTTTTTCCACCTTTTCAAGAAGGGTGTTTTTTTGACGATCCATTTCTTCAAGATCTTTAATTACCCTTTCTTCTCGCGCTCCGAGTCTTTCTTCTTGGCGATGGAGTTGATCTTGTCTTTGTTGTTCGTCAGTTTTACTTTTTTCAAGCGCATCTAACGACTTATCTTTTGCTTTAATAATAAGTTCGTGAGCGTCGTTTTTGGCCTTTTTTAAAATTTCATTTGCTTTTTTTTCGCTAGAGCCAACCTTTTTCTGGGCTAACCAATGACGAAAGAGGTAGCCAGCAATAGATCCAAGACCTACCGCTATGGCCATAAGATAGTAATTTTCCATATCGTTTTTAACTATTTTTAGCTAAGCTACAATATTAAGAACTAAGATTTCCGTTAAGAACTAATGTTCTTAT
>CAYPPP010000023.1:0-7546 GCA_964412645.1 uncultured Candidatus Saccharibacteria bacterium | reverse complement strand
TCTTCCGTCAAGAACTAATGTTCTTATTCTTCCGTCAAGAACTAATGTTCTTATTCTTCCGTCAAGAACTAATGTTCTTATTTCTTTTTAACCTCAATAATCTTATCTATAAGCCCGTATTTAACAGCATCCTGAGCCGATAAGTAAAAATCGCGATCTGTGTCTTTCTCAATTTGTTGCAAATTGCGTCCCGTGTGATGAGCAAGGATTTTATTAAGCCTTTTTTTGAGATTGAGAATATGCTTGGCTGAGATAGCAATTTCTGAAGCTTGTCCTTGAGCTCCTCCCATGATTTGATGAAGCATTGCTTCCGAATTGGGCAGCATAAATCGCTTGCCCTTTGTTCCGGCAGTTAAGAGCAGAGCTGCGGCTGAGGCAGCTAATCCTGTGCAAATGGTTGTAATGTCACACCTTACATACTGAAGAGTATCATAAATTGCAAGCGCTGAAGTAACCATTCCTCCAGGACTGTTAATATAGAGCTTGATATCTTTTTTAGCGTCTTGGCTTTCGAGAAATAAAAGCTGGGCAATAACCACATTTGCTAATTCGTCGTGAATGACTCCTCCAACGAAAATAATTCTCTCTTTGAGCAATCGCGAATAAATATCATAAGCTCTTTCGCCACCATGGGTTTTTTCAATAACCGTAGGGATAAGACTCATTCTTGTAGTTTAGTTAAAATTAAACACAAATATTATTTTTAACAAGCCAGTTAATAACTTTCTGGTTTGTTAAGTATTCAAAAGTATAACTCCGTAATTTCTCTAAGTCAATATCTTCGTGCTTTTTTTGATGATTTTTGCTTTTTTTCAGCTGCTCATTAATGCTTTCTTCTAGTTCTTGTCCTTGTGGGAAAAGACTTTCCGCCTTAGCAACTTCATTTATGAGAAAAGCGCTCTTAAGCCGTTTTTCGGCCTCTTTACGAAGACTTTCTTCCAAATTCTTAAGTGTTGTTTTCATTTTTTTCAGTTGATCATTGAGATTAATTTTCTGAAGCTTAAGGCCTTCGGAGAAATTTTTCATCAATTTTTCAGCTTCTTTTTTAATAAGAATATTAGGAATTTTAATTTCTGAACTTATAATAATTTTTTGCAATAAATTTTCTTGAAACTTTTTATCTTCTTCGTTTTGTCTTTCCTTAAGAAGACCCTCCTCAAGCGATTTTTTTAGAGCGATCATGTTGTCGAAATGTCCCAAAGATTTAGCAAATTTATCATTAAAATCTGGTAAAATAGTTTCAGCAACCGATTTTATTTTAAC
Organism: uncultured Candidatus Saccharibacteria bacterium; assembly: GCA_964412645.1. Lineage (GTDB taxonomy): Bacteria > Patescibacteriota > Minisyncoccia > JBAYJV01 > JBAYJV01 > CAYNNF01. The sequence continues at coordinate 6,283 of CAYPPP010000023.1, read as the reverse complement.
TCTAAAATTGATTGTTTTTTCTCGGAAAATTTCCTGAGGCCAATCTTTAGAAAACTTAATACTAAATTTTTTTTCTTCTTGTGCCTTCGTGCCATAAAGCTGTTTTTCGAATTCAGGGTGAAGATGGCTTTTCCCCAATCTTAAAGGATAATAAGAACTTGAACCCTCTTTAACTTTTTTATCGTTTAAAAATGCATCAAAAGATATTTCAATCTGGTCATTTAATTTTGCTGCCCTTGAGACATTTTTGAAGCTCGCTCGAGATTGTCTTAAGAATTCTAAAGCTTTATCAATTTCTTGTTTACTAATCTGAGCTTTTCCTTTCTTCAATTTTAAATTTTTATATTGACCCACCCTAACTTTAGGGTAGGGAATTGCTTCAATCTCGCATTCAAATATTTCTCCAGGCGCAGATTTAGTAATTTTTATTTCTGGAGGCAAAACAGGAACAATTTGTTCCTGTTGAAGGCTTTTAGAAACTATTCCGCGCAAAGCGTTCTCTTCATATTCCGCAAGAAGTCGAGAGCTAGCGTTTTTTTCAATAAGCTTTTGAGGAACGCTTCCTTTACGAAAACCTTTCTGAGAAAAATTTTGTTTAATTCTATTAAAAGCTTTTTGATAATAATTGCGGCACTCTGATTTGTCCGAGGATATGATTAATCTGACGGCACCATTTTGCTGATTATCTTTTTTAATTTGCATAGCGTATTTTTAGATTAGAAGATTAAAATAACGAGAATTTTTTTCAAAGAAGAGGGGCGATGATAAGAACCTAACCGACATGGCGTCGGGTAGAACCTTGGGCCCCTCTTAAAGAAGAGGAGCGATAATAAGTGCGATGATGGACATTAGTTTGATTAAGATATTTAGCGAAGGTCCAGAAGTGTCTTTAAAAGGATCCCCAACGGTATCACCGATTATAGTGGCCTTATGACAATCTGAACCCTTGCCGCCACAGTTGCCTTCTTCCACATATTTTTTAGCATTATCCCATGCTCCACCAGAATTTGCCATCATAACGGCCAAAAGAAATCCAGTTACAATTGCTCCCGACAGAAGCCCTCCCAATGCAGCAGGACCAAGAAAAAATCCCACAACAATTGGACTAACAATAGATAGCAGTGAAGGCAGAATCATCTGTTTGAGAGCAGCATTGGTAGATATAGAAACACAGCGTTCATAATCCGGCTTAGCTTTTCCTTCAAGCAAGCCTTTGATCTCTCTAAATTGGCGCCTTACTTCTTCGACAATGCTTAAAGCGCTTTTACCTACTGCCTTTAAAGTAAACGAACAGAAAAGAAAGGGCAAAAGTCCACCCAGAAACAGTCCTATCATAACTTTTGGATCCAAAAGATTAAGCGTTGTTAAGTTGACTATTCTTGCGTAACTAATAGTTAAAACTAAAGCCGTAAGTGCTGCCGAGCCCACTGCAAAGCCTTTTCCAATGGCGGCCGTTGTATTTCCCACTGCATCAAGTGATTCGGTTCTGCGACGGACATTATTGCCAAGATGTGCCATCTCTGCAATACCCGCAGCATTATCAACGACAGGGCCATAACTGTCGGTTGCTAGAGTAATTCCTAAAGTAGAAAGCATTCCAACAGCGGCCATAGCAACACCATAAAGACCTGCAAAATAATAAGAAAGAGCAATTGCTATTGAAATTACCAACACAGGCACAAATGTGCTTAACATTCCTACCGACAAGCCCTCAATGATATTGGTAGCTGGACCTGCCTTTGATGAAGCAACGATTGATTTTGTGGGCTTGAAGCGAGAGGAAGTAAAATATTCGGTAGAAAGTCCAATAATAAGTCCTGAAACTAAGCCAATAACTATGGGCCAAAAATAATTAAGACCTATTTCGAAATGTCGGGTTAAGATAAAACTAAAAATTACAGTCAGTCCCGCAGCTCCAAAAACACCTGAGTTGAGAAGATGTTGGGGTCGGCCGCGTTTTAAAAGATTAATAAATAAATATCCAAAAATACTTGATATCACGCCAGCACTAGCTATCAAAAGAGGGAAGATAACAGATTGGGGAACACTGCTTATTATAGCAACTCCAAGTACCATAGCAGCAATAATTGAATCAACATAACTCTCAAACAAATCAGCGCCCATACCTGCGATATCACCAACATTATCACCAACATTATCTGCTATAACAGCGGGGTTCCTCGCATCGTCTTCGGGAATATTTTTTTCAATTTTACCAACTAGGTCTGCGCCTATGTCTGCGCTTTTTGTATAGATACCTCCGCCAACACGAGCAAAGAGAGCAATAGAAGATGCTCCAAAACCAAAACCATAAATAATTTGGGGATTATCAAAAATAAGATAAAGAGCCGTGATACCTAGTATGCCCAAACTGACAACACTTAAACCCATAATTGCTCCAGAAGAAAGAGCAATCTTGAGAGCCTTTATTGTACTGCGCTTTGCTGCCCAAGCTGTTCTGACATTGCTTCGAGTTGCTATTTGCATACCAATGTTGCCAGCAATAGTTGACAAAAAAGCGCCTGCCAAAAAAGCAAGCGTTACAGAATAGTCTATATCCTTTAGGAAGGTTAAAATAAGAGCTACAATTATCACGAAAACGAACATAATCTTATATTCCTGTCTCAAAAACGCTAAAGAACCTCGATGAATAGATGAAGCAATTTCTTTCATCTCAGCGTTGCCAGAAGGTTTTTTAACTAATTTCACTATCAGGTAAAGAACAAACAATAGACCAATAAATCCGATAATAATTGGAAAATAATGACTTAACATATTATAAAAAAATACGATTAATTTTATTTTTTTCTAAGAAGAAAGACAATAAAACTACTTGCGCTTTTTAGTAGTTTTTGTTCGTTTTTTAACTTGACGCTGGATGACTTTGGGCTGGTTTTCTTTTTTTATTTTTTGCGCAGGCGCTGTTTCTGTTTCTTGGCCCACAACATCTATTTTCCATCCAGTTAATTTGGCGGCTAATCTGACATTTTGTCCTCCTTTGCCAATAGCTAATGAAAGCTGATCTTTTGCCACTAATACTTTAGCCTTGTTTTCTTTTTTATCAATTTTAACATCTAATACTTTCGCTGGAGAAAGTGCATTTGATATAAATTTCTTAGAATCTTTATTCCAAAGAATAATATCAATATTTTCACCCCCTAACTCATTAATAACAGCTGATATTCTTGTGCCACGCTGGCCAACACACGCTCCTATAGGATCAATTCCTTCTTCTTCTGAGGCGACAGCAATCTTGGATCTCTTACCAGCTTCGCGAGCAATAGATTTAATTTTTACGCTGCCATTCGCAACCTCTGGAACCTCAAGCTCTAAAAGATTAGTGATAAATTTAGCGCGGTTGCGTGAAAGAAAAATAATTGGCCCTCTAGCTTCTTCTTTAATATTTAAAAGGAGAACCTTCAAGCGTTGACCGATAGCATAATGTTCTTCAGGAATTTGCTCTTGCGGAGGCAAGATACCATTGCTGCGTCCGATATCTAAATACACAACGCCATGTTCTTCACGTTGAATAATACCGCTAATTGTTTCTCCCTCTTTTGTTTTGTACTCTTCAATGGTTAAGTCTTGTTCTATTTCTTTAATCTTTTGAATAATAACCTGCTTGGCTGTTTGGGTTGCGATTCGTCCATAATTATCAATTGTTTTAAGAGAAAGCTTAATAATATCGCCAACCTTAGCGCTCTTTTTCTTCTTCTGAGCATCTTTTAGTAGAATTTGTTTCTTCGGGTTAAATTTTTTTTCTTCTTCCTCAAGAGATTTTTCACTTACCACAATTAATTCTTGCCATACTTTTGTCTTATTTGTTTCTGGATTTAACTTAGCTTTAATTTTACAACCGTGAAGACCATTTTCTTTTTTATAAGCGGCAGCAATAGCAAATTCAACAGTTTCAAAAACTTTATCTTTAGGAATATTTTTTTCGGCAGCTAATTGTTCAACTGCCATAAGAAATTGTTTAATATCTAACATAAGATTAGTAACTAGTAATTAGTAATGAGGGATAAGAATTTAGAATAATAAAAGATTGATTAACTATTATCAAGTATCAAGTATATAACAATAACAAGCGTAGTGTCAATGAAAACAAGGTTTTGTGTTTTTGAAGATCAATACTGTTTAATTTTTGGGCGCTAGAGGATTCGAACCTCTGACCTTGTGAATGTAAGTCACATACTCTAACCAACTGAGCTAAGCGCCCGTTAGAATTTTTAACAAGTAATCGAATTGAAAAATTCTTTCGTCCCAAGTAATTGAAGGACAACCATTTAATCCCTAATTTATCATTATTTAAGCCAAAATTCAAGCATTAGTGAATTTTGAAAATAAATTTGGTATAATCTTAATTAAAATAAATACTTCCATTAATTTTGAGTTTTGCAATCTTCCGTCAAAAATTAATGTTTTTGTTTTGATTTTTAATTTATAGTTATGTTTGACATTATTACAATTGGAACAGCAACAAAAGATCTTTTTCTCCGAAGCAAAAAAATGAAAGTTAGAAATGATATTCATTTTATCTCGGGAAAATCTATGGCTTTTGAGGCAGGCTCAAAAGTAGAAATAGATGAAATTATAACAACCATTGGAGGAGGGGCAACAAATTGCGCAACAACCTTTGCAAGATTAGGATTGAAGACAGCAACATGTTTTAATATTGGAAAAGATTTGGCTGGCAGGGAAATTAAACGATTTTTAAGTAAAGAAAAAATTAAGATGCGATTTATTGTTAACAATCAAAACCAACCAACCAACCTTTCGGTTATTTTACTGGAACCTCAAGGAGAAAGAGTTGTCTTTGTTCATCGGGGAGTCGCAATAAAAAGCTATCAATTAAAAATTAACAATCTGAAAACAAAGTGGATATACTTATCTTCAGTGAATGGAAACCTTAAATTATTAGAGAAAATAGCTTCTTATGCGCGGGAGAAAAATATTAAAATAGCTTTTAATCCCGGCAGCAAAGAAATAAAATTAGGGCTTAAAAAGCTTTTTCCTATGCTCGATGTTACTACAATCTTAATTCTTAACAGGGCTGAGGCCTCTGATCTGATGGATTTGCCGTATAAATCAGGGAAGACGATTGTACGGCAGGCATGCAATCTTACGCCTGGCATTGAAATTATTACTGATGGAAAAAATGGCGCTGATGTTGTTTACGAAGGAGAACTTTATTCAATCGGTATCTATGATTGGTCCTTAATTGATAGATTGGGAGCAGGCGATGCCTTTGGATCTGGATTTGTGGGCGCTTACATCAAATATAAAGATATTAAAAAAGCGCTTCAGTATGCGGCAGCGAACGCCTCTTCAGTAATAACTAAAATAGGAACTAAGGCAGGAATTATTAGAAATTTTCCTAAAAAGCCACTAAGCGTGAAGATAAAAAAAATATAGATTTAATCAAAAAACCCTTCTGTTAATACAAGAAGGATTTTTGATTAAAGAAGATATTATAAGAGTCCTAATCTTTAGGGCGAAACTATTTGATAAAATCGATTTGTTTTTGAGAAAGGCAATAAGCCAAGCAATTATTCATTTCAGGAAAATCCCTATTTTCTTTCGTATACTCAACATTATATCCCCAGGGCCGATATTCCCAAATGTTTTCTGTTTTGTTGTAATAACAAACGAGATAGCAGTTCTTTGCAAACGATTTGTGGTAACTGTACTTAATAATTACGACGGCTGACAGCGTGGCAATTGAAAACAACAATACTATTCCTATAACAACAAATAGTATTTTTTTATTTTTGATAATTTTGCTAGCCATATTTTTCAAGAGATTACTCACAAGAGCCGTCTGGTGCTACTTGATTTTCGCCTAATTTTTCAGCGCATTCTTTTGGCGCGCTGGTAAAAGCATCACAAATTGTTTTCTGATAAGCGTCACTTGATCTATCGCCATCGTAAATTATATCATTAATGATTAACGTTGGTGATCCGGAAAGAACCTGTTGTTCTTGGCCGTTATGTTTAGCTGGATCCTGGACAGAATATTTTTTTTGCGTTAATTCCAATTCTTGATCAAGTAAAGTAAGTCCTTCTTTTTCTTGGCAAGTTTTAATTTTATCAACATCAATATCTAATTTTTTAGCAATTTCTTCCCATTTTTCATCAGAATCTTCGCTAGATGTTTTTGTATTTATTTCTCCAACGAAAGCCCACAATTTATCTTTTTGATATTTTTGAACACAAAGTTCTCTTATGTCTTGATTAATTTCTTGAATGCCATGCATTGAACAATATTTATTTTCTTCATCAA
>CAYPPP010000022.1:5956-11477 GCA_964412645.1 uncultured Candidatus Saccharibacteria bacterium | reverse complement strand
TTCCTTCAGAAATAAAGAAGGGTTTAAAAATCAGCCGAGCAGGTATTCATTCTGCTTTGCAAGAATTATTAAGAAAGCACTTAATTCAAAGAGAACAAAGAGGTAAAGCCTATGTTTATCAGATTCAGTCAGAGCTTTCAATATTAAAACAATTTAAAGTTTTAAATTCAACGATAATACTTGAGCCATTAGTTAAAAAAGTAAATTCCTTTGTTAATAAAATTATTCTTTTTGGGTCTTGTTCGCGAGGAGAAAATACAGAAGATAGTGATATAGATTTATTAATAATCACCCACGAGAAAGAGAAGGTGATAGAAAAATTGAAACAGTTTGCAAAACTTCGCCTGAAGCCAATAATCAAAACGCCGCTTGAATTTCTAAGTTTAGAGAAAGAGGATGCCACTTTTTATTCAGAAATAATAAGGGGAATAGTTTTGTTTGAGAAAAACGATGAATACTAAATTTGAAAATTGTCTGAAAAGGAAGTCAATCAGAGAATTCTCTCGCGGACCAGCCTTAGTTAAGAGGGAAATTGAGAATGCAGAATTAGACATAAACTCAGCCAAAGAAAGTTCTAAAACGAAAAACTATAAATGGACAATAATTCAAACCTATTATTCAATGTTTCATTCAGCGAGAGCTTTACTTTATAACAAGGGCTATAGAGAGAAGAGCCATTTTTGTTTAATTGAGGCAATTAGAAATTTTTATGTTAATGAAGGAGAAGTCGGGTTTTGGTTAGTAGAAGCACTACAAAAAGCTAAAATTATGCGAGAAGGCGCTGATTATTATGGTGAGTTTACGAAAGAAAACGCAATAGATTTGATTAATAGCGCTAAAGATTTTTTGACTAAATCTAAGGAGCTTTTATCTTAATGCCGAGATTATGACTACGCTCGCTCAGCCAGCCAGGTATTCGAGTCAATAAAAATGGGGTCCCTCCTTCGCTTGATTACAAACTTCCTCCTGTACCAAGGTTTCGACGGACAAGTCGGCGAGTAGGCAACTCTATTTTTCAGGTTAGGTTGGTTAGATTATAGATGATTAGGTTTTAGGCGATTTAAATGAAAAAAATGGCGGAGATTGTATTTCCGTCATTTTTTCTTTTTTCTGACATACTGACATATGTTGGAGGCTGAGCCTCCAACATATGTCAGTCAAAAGGATACTGAAGGGCATTTTTTATTTTATTTGGCGATTTCAATAAAAAGCGCTAAACTATTATCAAACCATAAACTATAACTTACAAACTTGTAACTAGAAACTAATGCCATATAAGAATTTTACTTTAAATATGTAATTATAAAAATTTTCTTAAAGATATTTTTAAAAACGATTTATAAAGTTTTGTCACATCACTACTATGAATAATAATGAATTTGGCAATATCGTCAGAGAAGCGATTGATTTGATCCCGCAAAAGTTTTTAGCGAGACTTAATAATGTTGTTATAACTGTTGAAAATGAGCCGAATGAAAAACAGAAGAAAAAATTGAGAGTCAGAAATGGCATAATTTTATTGGGCCTCTACGAGGGTATTCCCCAAAGCAAAAGAGCTTATTACGGTGGTGTTTTGCCCGATAAAATCACTATTTTTAAAAAGCCAATTGAAGAAGCTGCTGGAGAAAACAGAGAAAGAATTAAAAAAATGGTCGAAGAAGCGGTTTGGCACGAAATCGCCCATCATTTTGGACTGAATGAAAAGGAAGTTCATGAAGCGGAAAAAAGGAAAAAGCAGCAAAACTAAATGCTCATTACTAAATCATGAATATATACTGATAATTTTAAAATATGTTGGAAGCTGATCCTCCAACATATTTCGTGTTTTTTGTTAAAATTATGTAAATTTTTATCGGGGTACCGGGATTCGAACCCGGAGTCACACCCACCCCATGGGCGCATGTTAGCCAGTTACACTATACCCCGTTAATCTAACAATTTTTAATTATTAGATTTTTCCTTTTTTAGCGAGAGTTCTAATACAACGAGTACAAGCGCGAATGCGTTTGCCATCAACTTTGGTCCATTGAATATTAGCTCGTTTCCATGCTTTGCCCGTTGGATTTACATGGCCTCTAAGTTTTTTTGTTGTAGTTGTGACTCTTGATGTTTTTCCGCAAATTTGACACTTCATAAATATATTACTAAAATAGCAAGTAAAGGAGGGATGTTTTTGTGTTTCTTGAAATTTAAACCTATCAGTTTTTGAATATTAGCACAAAACATCTTAAGTTTCAATATGTTAAAATATTTAGGACTTAATTTTAAATGCTAAACTTAAAATAATATGGATTCAGAAATTGTTATTTTTCAAATTATCGTTTTAATCTTTTCGGTCATTATTCATGAGGTTTCTCACGGATCTATGGCTAATTATTTGGGCGATCCAACTGCTAAAAGGATGGGACGATTAAGCTTAAATCCAATGAAGCACTTAGATCCTCTTGGATCTTTTGTGGTGCCGCTTTTTTTGGTTATTACGCATGCGCCCTTTATTTTTGGCTGGGCCAAACCAGTTCCTTTTAATCCTTATAATCTTCGCGATCAAAAATACGGACAAGCTAAAGTAGCAGCAGCCGGACCTATGGCTAATCTTTTGCTGGCTTTGGGTGCTGGAATCATTTTGAGATTCTTGCCATTGGAACTGCCTCAAACAATGATGTTGGGAGAATTATTAAGCATTGTTGTTTTAATTAATATTCTTTTAGCAATTTTCAATCTTATTCCAATTCCGCCATTAGACGGATCAAAGATTCTTTTTACTTTTTTGCCAACGCGAATGTGGAAAGTGCAACGAAATTTAGAACAGTATGGATTTATAATATTATTGGCGTTTATTATGCTTTTTTCAGATCGTCTTTGGCCAATCATCTTATTTATTTATAAAATTATTGTTGGTCATTAATTAATTTTCTTGTTTAGTCTATAAAAATAAATGCAAGTTTCTTGGCACGAAATTTCATATCAAAGCATTCTTAAAAAATTAAAGACCAGCGAAAACGGTCTTTCTTTAGTAAAAGCAAAAGAACTTTTAGCGCAATATGGCCCTAACGAAATTCTTAAAGAAAGACAATTTAGAGCGCTTAAACTATTTTTTGCTCAATTCAAAAGTTTTTTTATTGTATTTTTACTTTTTGCCGTTTGGGCTTCTTATTTGGTGGGCGAGATAATGGATGCCTATATTATTTTAGCAGCTGTATTGTTAAATGTGTTTTTCGGTTTTTTTCAAGAGAGGAAAGCGGAGCGAATTTTAAGCGCTTTAAATAAAAATATCACAATAGAGGTTCATATTTTACGAGAAGGAAGAGAGATGACAATTCCTGCTCGGGAGTTAGTGCCAGGAGATGTTGTTTTTTTACAGCAAGGCGACAGAGTGCCGGCTGATATTTATCTTAGCCATGTAGAAAATTTAGCAATTGACGAAGCGCCTCTTACGGGAGAATCAATGCCTGTAAGCAAATTTGACAAACCTTCAAAGAAAGGCGCAATTTTAGCCGAAAGAAGAAATATAGCTTATCAAGGTACGCTTATCTCTCGAGGAGAAGGTAGAGGAGTAGTGATTAGTACGGGAAAAGAAACAGAATTAGGGAAAATAAGCGTAAAATTGGGAGAACAAAAGAAAGAAGAGGCGCCCTTACAGAAGAAGATCAAAAAACTTTCTAAATTTATAAGCTATTTTGTAATGATAGCTTTTTTAATTATCCTCATTGATGGTGTTTTAATTGATCCAACGCATATAACAGAAATTTTTATTTTAGCCGTAGCCGTAGCAGTTTCGGCAATTCCCGAAGGGCTTATCGTGGCAGTAACGGTAATTTTAGCTATCGGCGCAAAGGAACTTGCTAAAAAGAAAGCCTATTTAAGAAGGTTATCGGCAGCTGAAACATTGGGCGGAGTAACGGTAATTTTAACAGATAAAACTGGCACTCTTACTCAAGCGCGGATGACTGTTGATAATGTTTTTTATAAAGATTCAAATGAGAACAAAAGTCTTTTCTATAAAGCATTAATTTTTTCCAATTCTGCTCGGATTGAAAATCCTCAAGACAATTTTGCTGATTGGCGTTATATCGGCAGTCCAACAGAGAAAGCTTTACTCAAAAGAGCTGTTTCTGAAATAGATCCGAAAAATTATTTTAATCGGGAAAAGCTTATTTTAGACAGCATGCCCTTCAATTCTTTAAATAAATTCCAAGCTCGATTAACAAAAGGTAAATTAAATAACTTTCTTTATTTTACGGGTGCGCCTGAAAAAACGATTGAAAGATGTTCTTATTTAAAAGAAAAGCGTGGCGTTAAGAAAATTACCTCTAAAACTTATCAAGAGTTAAAAAAAGACTATCGTGATTTAGCTAATCATGGATTAAGAGTTTTGGGAGTGGCATACAAAAAAACATCGTTGAACCAACAAAATTTAGAAGATAGAGAAATAAAAGGATTAACTTTTTTAGGATTTGTCACACTTAAAGATCCGTTAAGAAAAAATGTAAAAAAGGCGCTTGATTTAACTAAAAAAGCCGGCATTAAAACGGTTATTGTTACAGGAGATCACGCCTTAACAGCCAAGGCCGTGGCAGCTGATTTGGGATTTGATGTTAAAAAAGGAGAAATTATTGCTGGAGGAGAAATCTCTAAACTTTCTGAAATCGAACTTAAAAAGCGTCTTAAAAAAACAATCATTTTTGCTCGCGTTTCACCTTACGATAAAATAAGAATTCTTCAAGCATATCAAAAAGAGGGAGAGATTGTAGCAATGACAGGTGATGGAATTAACGATGCTTTAGCTCTTAAAGGCGCGGATATTGGGATTGCTTTAGGATCAGGACAGGAAGTCGCTAGAGAGGCATCTGATTTAGTGTTGCTTAATGATAATTTTAAAAATATTGTTGCGGCAGTGCGTTATGGCAGAATAATTTTTGAAAATATTAAAAAAGTAATTGTTTATTTATTAGCAGACAGTTTTACTGAGATTTTGCTTGTTGGCGGAGCAATTATCTTGGGTATGCCTATTCCCTTATTGCCTGCTCAAATTCTTTGGGTAAATTTAATTGAAGACGGTTTACCTACTTTTGCTATTGCTCTTGAGCCGGGAGAAAAAGGGGTAATGCGGAGAAAACCGCGCCATCCCAAAAGTCCGCTCCTTGATAAAGAAATGAAATTTATTATCTTTGTCATAGGATTACTGACAGATATTATACTTTTTGGGATTTATTGGTATTTGGTTAGAGCGGGATTTGATATAAAATATGTTCGAACGATAATTTTTGCCGGACTTACTATTGATAGTTTTTTTATTATTTTAGCGATTAAAAGTCTTAGAAATTCTATTTTTAAAACTAATCTTCTTAATAATCCCTACTTGATTTTTTCCGTTTTATTCGGCACGATAATTTTAGTATTGTCTATTTACTTGCCTTTTTTACAGCAAATTCTTAAATTAGTTGCGTTAGCTCCAAAAGATTGGCTTGTAGTTTTAGGCATTGGCATGATAGAATTAGTAGGCATAGAATTTACTAAATGG
>CAYPPP010000022.1:0-5856 GCA_964412645.1 uncultured Candidatus Saccharibacteria bacterium | reverse complement strand
AAGAACCCCCCGGTGTAACCGAGGAAACCTTGATTAAAAAATATGACAATAAAAGAAATTTACAATTTGGCAATTGAGTTGGGAAGAAAAACTGATTTTAGACCCAAAGATCAAATTAACGCTTTGTTAAAACGCGCTCAAAAAAAGTATGAAAAGCTTTCTGTTAAAGAAAAGAAAAGTTTTGATAAAGAAAATCTAACTAATCCTTATGCGGACAGCAGGATTTTGTATGGCGATCCTGACAAAAAAATAAAACGAATTATGATGGGCATTGATATGAAAGAAGCAGAACTTTTATTAGCTGACAAACTAGGCAATATTGATTTAGTGATATCTCATCATCCTGTTGGCATTGCCCTTGCGGGACTTGACGAAGTGATGGCGCTCCAAGCGGACGTTTTAAATCAATATGGAGTACCAATTAACGTTGCGGAAGGATTGCTTCAGAAACGAATTTCTGAAGTTGCTCGAGGAATTTCTGGGTCAAATCATAATCGCGCCGTTGATGTAGCAAGATTACTTAAAATACCGTATATGTGTCTTCACACTGCTTGTGATAATTTGGCTGCGGATTATCTTAAAAAAATAATTGAACAGAAGAACCCTCAATATATTGGCGAACTTTTAGATATTTTAAACGATATTCCTGAATATAGAGAAGCGTCCAAAAGGAAGGCGGGACCTAAGCTTTTTACCGGAAATAGAAATAATCGCTGTGGAAAAATTGCTTTAACTGAAATTACCGGGGGAACCGAAGGATCCCCAGAAATTTATGAAAGATTAGCGCAAGCAGGAATTGGAACGGTTGTCGGCATGCATATGTCTGAAAAGCATACTGAAGCTGCTAAAAAAGCGCACATTAATGCTGTTATTGCCGGTCATATATCGTCAGATTCAATTGGTATCAATTTATTTTTAGATGAAATTGAAAAGAAAGGTATTGAAATTGTGCCAGCGTCGGGATTAATACGGATTAGGCGAAATATAAAAAACAAAAAATAAAAGTTAAGCAATAAAGATATAAATTATTATTTTTTTCTCTTATGTCGTTTAAGGGTGAACAAAATTTAAAATCAGAGCATGCTTTGTCAGACGAAGAATTAAAAGAAAGTATTGATATTAACGGAGAGACAATCAATAGTGGTATTTGGCGACCTTCAATTTTTAAAAATTCTTCTGATACTTTAGAGGCAGGAGCTTCAACTAAAGAGTTAAAAAGAATTATTAACAGAGAAGAAGCCAAGATACGCGTGACCGGAGAAAAAGATAGATTTGATGAAAATTTCTCTAGACAAGACTCTGAAAAAAGAAGGGTAAAAATTGGCGCGGGCAGGATCCTCACGGAACTTTTAAAAAGAATCGCTCCGGAGGCTGACCCGCATGACATTCAAAAAACTGCGCTTGAACATGGCAATAAAACAATCATTGTCGATCAAAAATATTTATCTAAAAGCAAAGAAGATCGTGCTAAGAATTTAGCTGACGGTATGATAACGAACCTTAAAAAAATCCCATTAATGGTTACGGGAGCTGACTGTCCCCCTGTTGGTATTTATGATCCGGACCATCAATCAATTGGAGTTTTCCACTCGGGCTGGCGTGGAACACTTAAACAAATTAGTCCAAAAGGCGTTCAAGCTATGAATGAAACTTATGGCTCTGATCCAAAAGAATTACTAGTAGTTGTGGCTCCTCGAGCCGATGGTGAACGGTTTGAAGTTGATGGGGAAGTTCGCAATAAGTTTTTAAATGCTAAAAACGAGAAAGGCGAATTAATTTATAATCCCGAGGAGGTTGCTTTATTTTTTAAGGCTAACCCCGAAAAGCCAGGGCATTATTTTTTAAACATGGGCTTGGCAATTAAAAACTCTTTAATCAAAGCTGGCATAGCAGAAAACCACATACAGCTTTCAAACTATTCGACGATGAGCGAAGAAGGTAATCAGCTTTTTTCTTCGGAAAGAATAGAGGGTCAGAAAGCACGAGACTCCTTTGCGTTTATTATGGCGTTAAAATAAAATATACTTATTGAAAGATTTAAATTTTAAAATATGCAAAGAACATTAATAAAAAATACATCAAAACATATCGGTGAAATTCTCAGTATTTCCGGTTGGGTCAGGACTAGGCGTGATCACGGCAAAATCATTTTTATTGACCTATGGGATGCAACGGGCATTATTCAGTGTGTTTTAATACCCGAAGAAAAAGAGGCGTACAAAATTGGCCAGAAATTGAGATTGGAATGGGTGGTAAGATTAGAGGGTGAAATCAAAAAGCGTCCAGAAAAAATGGTTAACAAAAAAATTATTAGTGGAAGCATAGAGTTTTTAATTAAAAAAACAGAAATACTTTCAGAGGCGGAAGAATTACCTCTTGATATTAAAAGCGATGGAATAGCCATCAAAGAAGAGTTACGGCTTAAATATCGTTATTTAGACCTTAGAAGAGAAAGACTTCAAGGAATTATAAAAACTAGAGCAAAAGCGCAGAATTGGGTGCGTAATTATTTGAGCAAAAAAGAATTTATAGAGATCGAGACGCCAATTTTAACAAAATCTACTCCCGAAGGAGCGCGCGATTTTATTATTCCTTCACGGCTTCATCCAGGGGAATTCTATGCCCTACCTCAAAGCCCTCAACAATATAAACAGCTTTTAATGATTGCTGGTTTTGAAAAATATTTTCAATTTCCTCGTGTTTTTCGCGATGAAGATCTGCGAGCCGATCGCCTTTTTGAGCATACTCAACTTGATATAGAAATGAGTTTTGTAGAACAAAATGATATTTTGAATCTTATAGAAGAACTAATCATTAATCTTTCTGAAGGTGTTTTTGGAAAGAAAATTCAAGAAAAACCATTTCCTCGCATTACATATAAAGAAGCAATGGAGAAATATGGTAACGATAAACCAGACATAAGAAAGAATAAAAATGATCATAACACTTTAGCTTTCTGTTGGATCGTTGATTTTCCAATGTTTGAAGAATTAGAAGATGGCTCAATTGACGCCGTTCATCATCCTTTTACTGCTATGAAGGATGAGGATATTAAAATTTTTAAGGATATAAATATTAAGAAAATTGACAGAAAAGAGCTCTTTAAAATTCGTGCTAAACAATATGATTTAGCACTAAACGGCGCGGAAATAATGGGCGGGTCAATTAGAACAAATCAATCAGATATATTAGAGAAAGTATTTCAAGTTTTAGGCCACAAGAAAAAGGATGTTCAAGATAAATTTGGGCATCTTCTGACAGCTTTTAAATATGGCGTTCCTCCACATGGGGGTATTGCTTGCGGTTTTGATAGATTAATTCAAACAATTCTGTGCCAAAAAAGTATTAGAGAAACCGTTGCTTTTCCGACCTCAACCTCGGGAATAACATCAATCATGGATGCTCCTTCTGAAGTTGACAAAAAACAGCTTAAAGAATTGGGAATTAATATTGATAAAAGAAATACTAAAGATTAAAAGTTTGAGTTCTTTAAAAAGGAGATTTTAATGTTTTTTAAAATAGAAGGACAAGGTTGTTTAAATCCACTTTTCTATTTATCGGGACAAGAACCTATCAAAACAATCTAACAAAGGAGGGAAAATGCACTTTTATAACGCAGGACTACCCGGTGCTCCGTATTTACTTGATCTTGAAATCGCTCCGCAAAACAGTTGGTTAGATTTTGCATGTGAAAATCATATCAACATTGATAATATGCGTTTGCAAGAGGGGAGAAAAGTAGGATCTTTTAATCCTGATAATTATCCAGTAGGTCTTATTAAAGATATTGTCGTAGGATGTAACCAACAAGAACTAATTGTTATTCCCAATGCCTTATACATGGGCTATAGGAAAGATTATTATCCTGATTGGCTAAAAGAACGTTTGTCTAATCCTACCTATGATTATGAAATTTGGGTTACTTTCATAGCGCCTTTAACTGGTCTTCTGAGAATTTGTTGGAATTATAGACGCATTACTGATCCAACAAGAGAAGTCCCCTGCATTTACGTTCTACATGAGCATTCTTAATTTTCCAAATTAGCGCAGAGAGGATTTTGAATCCTCTCTTTTTTTGTCCACTTGCGTTAATCTATGTTTTTTTGGTAAAATAATTAAGCAAAGCATTAGTTTAAAATTTGTGTTTTAAAATTTATGAGTTTTTTAGATAAAATAATGGCTCTTATTAAGGCCAAAAAGCCAGATGATAGCGGAGTTGACTATGTTCAGGGTGGGACAGAAGAGGAATCTGCGCCTAAAGAAGACACAGTAATTCCAGCTAAACCTGAAATTTCTTCAGAGGAAGCAACAACAACCAAAGCGGAAGAGAATAATATAATTGAAGAACAACCCATTCCAGAAGAACCTCAAAAGACCCCAGTTCCGATAAAAGAATCCGTAGAGGAAAAGCCTGTCAGAGAAAATGTCCAATCAGAAGACATCGTTAAAGAGGAAGTTCAGCCAGAAAACCCTGTTAAAGAGGAAGTTGAGCCAGAAAACATTATTAAAGAAGAAGTGCCCGTTTCGGAGGAAAAAACTGTAACTGCAGAAACAGAAGAAAAAGCTGAAAGTACAGAGACAGCTAAAGAAGACTTAATATCAAAAAAAGAAATTTCTCAAGAACCTACGGAAAAATTAACAGACGAACCAGCTACTTCAGTTGAAGAGCTTGAGAAAAAGATGAGTGGACCAGTGCCAGATATTAGCGCTCAAGAAGGTGGACCTGCAGAGTCGGATAAATCTGTTTAATTGTTTGTTAGTAAACAAATTATAACTAACTTGTGTTTTTAAAAGCCAATTTTTTGAAGGAGGATTCAAAAAATAGGCGAAGGAAAATTTAAAATTATGTCAGAAGAAGAACCAAAAACAAGAGAAGAGCCTCGCAACTTAAGGTCTTATTTAGAAAAAGTTAACAATGAGCTTGCTCAACAAGAAACAGAGGACACAGATAAAGCTATTCTAGACGATATGGAAGGAAAATTATTTAGCGAAGATCCTAATGCTTGGGGACAGTTTGTTAAGAAAGCGCTTGAAGGAGATAATATGTTAAAGCATGATGTTGCGCTTCAGAAAATGATAGAAAGTAGAATTGAACCATTAAGAGAATCTGACGATCCTGACGATAAAAGAACTTTGGGAGTCTTAATGGCTAAATTGGGGGAATTAACGGTCGTTCATTAATCTTTGATTTATAAAACGGATAAATTTTGTTTTTAAAAGGTTTTTAGTTTTTATTTATGTCTGAAGAAAAAGTAAAAAAATTTGAACAGCCGGATGAAGTTGAAATTAATTCAGCTGAAAAAGAAATCGCAAATGTGGAAATACAGAAAAAAAATGGAGACGCGGAATCAATTGAAGGACCTTTAGCACCAGAAGAAGAAAAAGAAATTGATAAAAGAAAGAAAAAAATAGAAAAACAAAAACAAGAAATTAAAGAAGAAAAACTGCCCGAGGAAGAAAAAGAAACAGTTAAAAAAATATTAGCAGAAGCTAAAAAAACGGGAACATCAATGACTATTCCAAATACAGAAACTGTTTCTACTAGGCTAATTACAGCAGTTATTGAAGGTGGGCAGAAATTAAAATCTGCTTTGCGCGCAGTTGAATTAGCTAATGATCCTTTTCTTTTTGATACTTTTAGCGGTAGATTAACGGAGGACGAGACTTGGCAAAAGCTCAAAGAATCTGGAGAGATTTAAAAACAGGTTTAATATTCAATTTATTCCTATGGCGAAATATATTTTTTGGCTAATTTTTGTAATTTTATCAATAACGGTTATTTTCTTTGGACGTTTGATTATAAAGAAACGGAAAAAAAGGATTTGTTAAAAAAAACAAAGGACAACCATTTTTGAT
>CAYPPP010000021.1:0-11841 GCA_964412645.1 uncultured Candidatus Saccharibacteria bacterium | reverse complement strand
TATTATAAAAAAGAGAAACGAAGGGAAGAAAAAAAATGAAAAAGAAAGAATTGACGTTATCTTTGAAGAAAAACAAAGAGCAATTACAGCTGGACAGAGTGTAGTATTCTATAATCATAATAAAATGTTGGGCGGAGGAATTATAGATTATTTTTTTAATTTCTAAAAATAGATTGAAAATTGTCTAAATTTTGTTAAACTTATTAAATTACTTGTGTATATAAAAAACATGGCATTATTTGGAGGAAATTCAAGTTCTGGCAAGCAAGATGCTCAAAAAGATCTAGAGAAACAGAGAGAGATTCAACGGTTTGAAAAAGAAATTAAGCGTCTTGGCGATGAGCAAAGTCGTAGAATGACTGATATTCAACGACTGAGAGACGAAAACGGTCGTAAGCGACAAGATGTTATGCATATTCAGAGAGAGATAGCAGACAAGGAAGCAAAAATTTCTGAACTTGAAGAATTAAACAGACAAGCAAGTGAACAAATTAGAGGAAAAGAAGAAGCTAAAAATACGATAGACTAATTTACTTTTTTATTCACTATATGATATCCCAAGAATTAAGAAAAAAATTCTTAGATTTTTTTGTTCTAAATAATCATAAAATAATATCGTCATCACCGCTTTTAGATGTGACAGATCCTTCAGTGCTTTTAACAACAGCGGGGATGCAACAGTTCAAAGATTATTTTTCTGGCAAGAGAGACGCTCAAAAAAAATTAGGAACAAAAAAGGTAGTTACTGTCCAAAAATGCTTTAGAACATCTGATATTGATGAAATAGGAGACAAAAATCATCTAACATTCTTAGAAATGCTAGGTAACTTTGCTTTTGACGGTAAGTATTGGAAAAAAGAAGCCATTGGTCTTGTTATAGAATTCTTAACCAAAAATCTTGGAATTAAAAAAAGTGAATTTAGAATAACTGTTTTCAAAGGAGACAAAAAGATTCCTTTTGACAAACAAAGTTATCAAATTTGGCTTAATGCAGGATTTAAAAAATCTCAAATTACAAAAGAAGGAAAAGAAGATAATTTTTGGGGACCAACAGGGGAAGAAGGTCCATGTGGTCCCACAACCGAAGTTTATCTTGGCGGAACAGAAGTATGGAATATTGTCTTTAATGAATATTTTGAGGATAGAAAAGGTAATCTTGTGCCTCTTGCGAAGAAAGGAGTTGACACAGGAATGGGTCTAGAAAGATTAGCAATGTTTGTTCAAAAGAAAAAAACTGTTTTCGGAACAGACCTACTTAGGCCTTTAATTAAAACTTTAAGAAAGTCAGGATATGCAAAAACAAAAGAAAATTTTAAAGAAGAAAGAATTATTGCAGATCACATACGAGGAATTGTCTTTTTAATTTCAGAAGGGCTTTCTCCTTCAAATTTAAAAGAAGGATATATTCTTAGGAGAATTTTAAGAAGATTAATTAGAGCAGCAATCAAGTTAGAATTGAGAAAAGAATGGTATATTGATCTTGTCTCTGAAGTAATTAAACTGCATAAAAATTTTTGGCCAGAGATAGAAAAAAATCAAAATATTATTATTACTACTATTGAGAAAGAAGAAAAAATCTTTCGTAAAGCGCTTAGCGCAGGAATTCGCGAACTTGAAAAAAAACTTGCGCATAATCAGGATAAAAAATTTTCCGGCCAAGAATGCTTTCAATTATATGAAAGTTATGGCTTTCCTCCCGAACTTACAAAGGAGCTTTTAGAAGAAAGAGGATATCAATTTGATAATAAAGGTTTTGAAAGAGCTCGCAAGAAACATCAGGAAACATCAAGAACGATTGTTGAAAGCAAAAGAGGTGGTATTCGGGCTGATCCTAGTTATTATGAAATCAAACTTCATACGGCAACTCATTTGCTTCATCAAGCTCTCCGAGATGTTTTTGGAAGCAAAATAAAACAGATGGGTTCAGATATTAATGAAAAGAGATTGCGCTTTGATTTTAATTTTAGCAGAGCAATTACAGAGGAAGAAATAAAAGAAATAGAAAAAATAGTTAATCAAAAGATCAAACAAGATTTAAAGGTTAATAAAACAGAAACAACCTATGAGGAAGCGATTAAGGAAGATTGTTTAGGATTTTTTAAAGAAAAATATCCTAAAAAAGTTAGTATTTTTAAAATTTCTCCTAGAGAAACAAAGGATGATTTTTATTCATGCGAAATCTGTCGAGGACCGCATGTCCAGTTGACATCTGAGCTAAAAAGTTTTAGAATAATAAAGCAAGAGTCTATTGGAGCAGGCGTCAGAAGAATTAAAGCAAAAATTGAAAAATAGTTTTTTATAAGAATTTTGGTAATTAATAACTAGCTTTGGAGAGGTGCCGGAGTGGTCGAACGGTACAGTCTTGAAAACTGTCGAACCAGCAATGGTTCCGTGGGTTCGAATCCCACCCTCTCCGCCAATTTTTACTTTTTGCAAAATCGTAAGAGGTTGCCTGGAGAAAACTAAAAAATATGAACAAAGAAAACGTTTCGTATAAAAACGAGTTAGGTAAAATGTTATCCAACTCTAATTTACAACGTTTAATCTTAAAATCATGTTAACGCAAGAGTTTTTTTACCCACTATATAAAGATTTCGATCAAAAATACTTCGCAAAACTTGTAGATGCTGTAAAAAATGAGTATGAATTTACTGGTTCGAAAGGTGAGAAGATTTTCTTTCTTAAATCGCTCTTTTATTATCAATTAATAACTAAAGATTACAGAAAACTCTTAATTATTTTGGATGAAAACCTTTCATCTAAAACCGACATTGCTAAAATCAATAATCTTATACGAGAAAGTAAATTTGAGACAGATTTATCATGGATAAAATGGCTCTATGAAAAAGAGATGATTAAACTAGTTAACAAATTGTGGCGTTCCAAGAATCTCAAATTTGTTGGCGATGATTTGCAATTTAATGAATTTATACTACGTTATCTTGTATCAATCTGGTTGGTAGACTGGGCAGGTCCGTGTTTTGCGATACTTAGAGCAACCGAAAATGAAATTTTCAATCTAAAAGAATGTAATGAAATTTTAAACTTGTGGGATTTTACAAAAATTTTTGCTTTTCATAAACAAAGTTGATCTTAAAATTGAACGAATGTTGGACAACACATAACATAACAGAGTACATGAAGTTCAGGAAAAAATGCGTTAATAATTTTTAAAGGTTACATTTTTTCTTTCACCCAAATTCTGCCTCCTTATTATAAAAATAAAAGGAAGTCGTCAAAACTTCATATCATCCGTAACACATTATCTATAATTATTTTTTAGAAGCTAAAGATTTTTATATTTAGAATTGTAATCTTTTTATCATGAAAAATCGTGAATGGTACAAAGAAAGTATAGTTTCAATCGATTTTGATGGCGTATTATCACAATACAATGGTTGGCAAGGAGAAGATGTCACTGGAAAACCAATCGAAGGCGCAAAAGAATTTATTTTAAGTTTGATTAACTCAGGTTATAAGCCAATTGTATTTACAACTAGAAAACCTGTATTAATTTTAAACTGGCTTAAAAAATTTGGCTTTCCAGATATTGAAGTTACCAATACAAAACATCCATCACTGGTATATATTGATGATAGATGCGTTAAATTTGATGGCGATTTTTCTAAATTGGTTAGCAATTTGGAAGACTACGATGTTTATTGGAGAAAAAAAGATTATAAAATATTTGACAAATTAAAGAATTCAAAAAAATAAAAGTTTGCCAGCCAAAGGCATAATTCTTGTTATAATAAACAAAATTAAAAACTTAAAATGAAAGAAAAAAAGAAAATTGGCGTTGGACTTGACGTAATGATATTCAAACATGGAAAAGTTTTATTAGGCAAGCGCCATAAAGATCCTAAAAAAGCTTCAAGCCAACTGGAAGGCGCTGGAACTTGGACAATGCCAGGAGGCAAATTACATTTTGGGGAAACATTTGAAGAGGGCGCAAAAAGAGAAGTAAGAGAAGAAACGGGACTCAAATTGAAAAAAGTTAGAGTAATTTGCCTTAATAATGACATGGTTGAATCAGCGCATTTTGTAACTGCCGGTTTATTTTCAAGTGATTTTGAAGGAAAGCCAAAAATAGAAGAACCTGACGAGATTACTCAATGGCGCTGGTTTTATTTAAACGATCTGCCAAATCCAATTTATTTCCCAAGCGCAAAGGTTATTGAAAATTATAGAAAGAAGAAATTTTATATTTCCAAATAATCGACGAATTTTTAACTCTATAGGTTCTGTTTAAAAAATATTGTCAATAAAAAAAACGATGAACATTTCATGTCCGTCATTTTTTTTAAAAATATTGTGAAGATTTATCCTCTATGAATTTTTACCGTCTGATTACTACTGAAGCGATATATAGAATGTAAATAACAACAAAAGCTACACCTTCCCAACGTTCCAGTGTGTAAGTCTTTCCTTTGAAAAGGTCAAGAAAATGCTTTCTGCCATGGATTAAGAAGAAAAGCAAGAGCAAACTGACAAGAATGCACAGAACAAGATCTGGATTTAGATTAACGTTAAAATTAAGCGGGCGAATAAGAGAACTTAATCCTAAAACCCAAAAAACATTAAAAATATTTGAACCAATAATGTTGCCAATAGCAATATCAGCATTTCTTTTAAAGGCGGCAATTATTGAAGTTGTAAGTTCTGGCAAAGAAGTCCCAATAGCAACAATAGTAAGTCCGATCATTGCTTGACTCAAACCTAAATTCTTTGCAATTAAAACAGCACCGTCAACTATCCATTTTCCTCCCAAGAATAATCCGAAAGATCCTGCCACAACCATTAACAAAGACAATGGCATTGAAACAGTTTTGACATCAATTTTCTCTTCTCCCTTAATTCTTGCGCTAAAAAAAGTATAAATAATAAATAAAATGAAAAATGCTATTAAAATAACACCATCAATGTGAGAGAGAATGTTCTCAGCTTGGTGAAACAAGAAATCATTTGCCAGATAAAAAAGAACAATAAGCGCCAAAATACTAAAAGGAATTTCTTTCCAAACAGTGCCTCGTCTAATTGTTAAAGGATAGATTAGGGCCGCTATGCCTAAAATTAATAAAATATTTGAAAGGTTTGAGCCAATGATATTGCCCAAAGCAAGATCAACAGTACCTCTGATACTTGCGATAATATTAACAATTAATTCAGGAGCAGAAGTTCCGAACGCAATGACAGTAAGCCCAATTACTAAATCGGATATGCCCCATCTCTTTGCTAAAGCAGAACCGCCATTAATTAAAAGACTAGCGCTCTTAATCAGAACAAAAAAACCGACAGCAAATAAAAGGTATGTAATCATATAAAACGATTATATCATTGTTAAATTTTAAATTCTAATGTCGCCTTCCAAACCTCAATTCATAAAAATAGTGGATAAGTAAGTTTGCTAAAAGATGTTGTTTTTAATATAATATAACGTATTCGTACAACATGGAGGTTATGTTTTGTGTTATATTCAAATTTTATGTCAAAAATTCTCCGTCCCATATATGTAGAAAAAAACGAAGGTGTTGGATCTGTTTTAGGCCGTGTTCAAAAAACTAGCGAAGCAAATTTAGCATTAGTTTTCCCAGCAGATAGCATTATTTTTCATAATGTGCTTGAGATAGAATTTCTTAAAAGGGAATTAGACAAAATAAATAAAGATGCTGTTATTATTACGAGCGATCCTGCTCAAGCAGAATTAGCAAAAGGATTAGGATTTAAATCAAGCGATGACATTAAAAGAGGTGGAGAAACAAATAAATTTTTAGAGGATTTTTATAAAAAAAAGGAAGAAAAAAAAGCCAAAACAATCAGTCCTTTAATTAAATCACAAGTATCTGATATTGTTCCTCGAAAATTACAGAAAGATGATTCAATGAAAGTTAAAATTCAATCATTAGAACAAAAAACGGAACAACAAAAACAGGAAGAGCAGAAATCAGAAACCATTCAACTCAAGACAGAAGCAGAAGAACAAGAGGAAAAATCCATATCAAGAGTTAATCCAATATCTCTCACAGAAAGCGATATTGAACAAGAAACAGAGCAAAAAGAAGAAAAAGTAAGTTTTCTTCATAAATTTAAGCCAAAAATATCTTTTGCACGGCTTAAAAAAATATCACCAAGTAAAGTAACAAAAAATCCGCTTAAAAAGATTTTTATTTTATTGTTACTTTTGGCTGTGGGAGTTTTTGTTTTAACTGCTACCTTTATTTTTCCAAAGGCTGATATTTTAGTGAGCCCTACAAAAGAAAAAGTTCAATTAAGCGTTGATGTTGTTTTTAATTCTGAAGTCAAGGCAGTTGACTTTGAAGAGAATGTTGTCCCTGGGCAAATTTTTAAAATTACGAAAACAATATCTAAGGAATTTTCAACGACGCAAGAAGAAGACATAAAAAGAAAAGCTCAAGGTACAATCACGATCTACAATGCTTATAGCTCAGAATCGCAGACATTAGTGGAAACAACACGATTTGAATCGCCTGAAGGCAAGATTTTTCACATCATAAAGACTATTACGGTGCCTGGAGCAAAAATTGAAAATGGCAATATTATTCCTTCTTCAATTGAAGTCAGCGTGATAGCTGATGAGGCAGGGGCGGATTATAATATTGAACCAAGCAGATTTAGTATTCCTGGATTTGAGGGAACGGTTAAGTATAAGGGATTTTATGGTGAATCAAAGAAGAAAATGTCAGGAGGGTTAATTAAAAAAGGACTAGTTGTTGGCAAGGATGATGTAGCGAATGCGGAAGCAGAACTTAAGAATCAATTACTTGAAGCCGCCAAAGAAGAGCTTAAAGCTCAACTTGGAAAAAATCTTAAACTTATTGAAGAATCAATTGTCGCCGATATTATAGAATCTACTCCAAGCCCATCTTTGGGTGAACCTGCTGATAAATTTATCTTAAACCTTAAGGCCTTAGCGCAAGTATTTGCTTATAAGGAATCTGATTTGAATGATCTCATAGAAGAAAAAATAGCCCTTAAGATTTCTGATAAACGACTAACCCTTCCTAAAACTCAAAAAATAGATTTTCAGTATGAAAAAGTGGACTTTTCCTCAAACAGGGCAAGCTTTAATTTAGTTATTAATGAAGATATTAGTTGGAAAATAGATGAAGATCGTTTGAAAGAAATTTTAGCTGGCAAAAACGAAGCTGAAGCGCGAGAAGCAATTAAGCTTTTTTCTGAAATCAAATCAGCGAAAGTAAGCCTTTGGCCTCTTTGGCTGAAAAACATACCAAGAGACTTTAGAAAGATTAGAATAACTATTGACTATTAATCGCTTTTGCCCTACAATGGTCAAAGCAATAAAATTTTATACCATATGGCAAGTAATCAAAAAGATACGATTCAGAAAGAAGGGGTAGTAGTAGAAGCTCTGCCCAATACAACTTTTAAGGTAAAGTTTGACGATGGGAAAGATGCGTTAGCTCATCTTTCTGGTAAGATGAGGATGTATCATATTCGGGTCTTGACTGGAGATGTTGTTCTCGTTGAATTTAGTCCCTATGATGATTCAAAAGGACGCATAGTTTTTCGCAAGAAATAATATTTTTCAGGGAAGTGATTTTTTTTATTCGGTTTTTCTTTTTTTTATGAAAGTTAGATCCTCAGTTAAAAAAATTTGCCAACATTGTAAGATTGTTCGCCGTAAACGGCGTGTTTATGTTATTTGTAAAAATCCTCGTCACAAACAAAGACAAGGATAATTATCATAATTTAAAGCTTTTAATTCATGCCTCGTATTTCTAACACCGACATACCCGAGAATAAGCATATATTGATATCATTAACCTATATTTATGGAATAGGGCGTGTTTCAGCTGAAAAAATCTTAAAAAAAGCCAAAATTGATTGTCGCAAAAAAACTTCTTTGCTAAATAATGAAGAATTATCACGTCTGCGCAACATTATTCAGGAAGAATATAAGACAGAAGGTCGGTTGCGCGAAGAAATCAGATCAAACATTAAACGCTTAAAGGAAATTCATTCTTATAGAGGACTAAGGCACAGCAGAAACCTACCTGTCAGAGGTCAAAATACGAGACAAAATGCTAGAACAGTCAGAGGCAATGTTCGTCGCACTGTAGCCACGGGCAAGAGGAAGGCCACTACTAAAACATAATTAATTTAATTTTGAACAATGGGAAAGAAAAAAGTTATAAAAAAAACAGCCGAAGAAGTGCTTAAAGAGCAAGAACAATTGAGTGCTGCTCAAACAAAGGCGCAGGAGAAAAAAACTCGTCAAAGACTAACCAAAGGCAAGGCATATATTAAATCAACATATAACAATACAATCGTCACCCTTACTGATAACCTTGGAAATGTTATTGCTTGGTCTTCTGCGGGAGCAGTCGGCTTTAAGGGACCGAAAAAAGCCACTCCTTATGCGGCTTCGCGAGTAATTGAAATTTTAATAGAACGAGTCAAGAAAACTGGTCTTTCCGCCATAGAAGTTTTTGTTAAGGGCATTGGGTCTGGCAGAGAATCGGCAATTAGGACATTAGCTGCTTCTGGCATGGAAATTCTCTCCATTAAAGATGTTACACCTTTGCCTCACAACGGACCTCGTCCAAAAAAAGCGCGAAGAGTTTAATAATATTTTATAAAAAATGAAACGCTACAAATCAAAAGTTGAAAGAAAATACGGAGAAAATCTTCAAATTAAAGGAGAAAGGAGCTTGTCTCCAAAAGCGGCATTTCGTCGCCGTCCCTTTGCTCCAGGACCGCAAGGAAAAAAGAAATTTCGCAGAAAACTTTCTGAATACGGCCGTCAATTGGGAGAGAAACAAAAGCTAAGAATATCCTATGGTCTTAAAGAAAAACAATTTCGTAATATTGTTAAAAAGGCGACCTCCTCAAAAGAGCAAGCCGATATTGTTTTGATGGGATTGTTAGAAAGGAGATTAGATAATGTTGTGATGCGTTTAGGCATAGCAGAATCGCGCGCTCAATCTCGCCAGATTATTAATCATGCTCATATCTTAGTGAATGGAAAAAAGAATAATATTCCATCTTATACGGTTAAAAAAGGTGATATTATCTCAATAAAAGAACGCTTTAAACAATCTGTTTTCTTAAAAAATATTCAGCTTAAGCTCAAGAATTATACCGTTCCTTCATGGATAACGCTTGATAGAGCAAAATTGGAAGCTAAGATTGATTCATATCCTGAAAAAGAAGATCTTAAAACCAACGTTGATTTACCCCAGGTAATTGAGTATTATTCAAGGTAAGCTTGACTTAAAACATATAATGAGATAAAATATGATTAGTCTATCAAGTATGATAGGCTAATTTTAGTTCTTCAAAAAAAAGGAGGAAGAAATGAAAGATCTTAGACAATTTAATAAAAAGGAAATAATATGGGACATGATACTTGCCATTTTTATTGGTGTGGGTCTTTATTTGGATTTTGTTCATAATTTGACACCAATAGTGTTATTGCCCATTTTAGTTTTTATAGTACGGTTTGTTATAATTAATGGTAAATTCTATGCGAGTTGCGATACTTCAGAAAAGATCCAAACATTGAGAGATTATGTAAAGAAAGACATGGAAAAGAGATTTGCGTGGGCCCTTATTACTATAGTCCTTTTTGTTATCACTATGATATGGCTTAGCTTTGCGTCTATACAAAGCTTCGTTTATTTATCAATAACTTTTACTCTTTTTTCGGTATTTAGATCGATGCACAAAAGTTTTCTATGGATAACCAGTCGACACACTAAACTAGCCTAATGATAATGACTAGCGCAAGGCGCTAGTCATTTTTTATGTTAAAAATTGACATGAAAATAACTTAAAATGAGATATTTTTTGTCACGAAACGTACAATCATCAATGTTTTAATGAATTTTGCCTACTTATCCACAATTGTTTTATTTATCTAAATTTATTACAATTTAAGTAATACCTGTAGGTGTTCGCCAATCTCCTGTATTGAGCGAAATAAAAGCAATAAGGTATTTAAGATGCCTTTTTTTAATTGAAAATATGTTTCAAATTACTAAAATAAAAAAAAGAAATGGAAAAACCGTAAGGTTTGATATTAATAAAATAGAAACCGCTATTCATAAAGCCATTGTTGCTGTTGAAGCAAAGGACGGTAAAAGAGCGGTTTTTTTAGCAAAAAAAGTTGTGGCAGTTGCTAAAAGAAGAATAAAAGCAGAAGAAATAATAACAGTTGAAAAAATTCAAGATATTGTTGAAGAAGTATTAATTAAACAAGGGGACATAACAGCCGCAAAAGCATATATTATTTATCGTCAGCAACATAAAGATATTCGCGAAGTCAAGAAACTCTTTGACGAAACAGCAATTGTTGAAGATTATCTTTCTGGAAGCGATTGGCGCATTAGAGAAAATTCTAATATGAGCTATTCTCTTCAAGGACTAAATGTTCATATCAGCTATCATATTATTGCTAATTATTGGTTAAGTAAAATTTTTTCTCCTGAAATTGCGAAAGCTCACAAAAAGGGTGACTTTCATATTCATGATTTAGGAACGCTAGGCGTTTACTGCGTTGGTTGGGACTTAGAGGATATTTTAAGAGTCGGTTTTAGGGGTGTGCCGTGGAAGCTAGAAACAAAGCCGGCGAAACATTTTTCAACTGCTTTAATGCATTGTGTAAACTTTATGTACACAATGCAGGGAGAAGCTGCGGGGGCAATCGCTTTTTCTAATTTTGACACCTTGCTTGCTCCTTTTATTCACTACGATAAATTGGACTATAAAACAATCAAGCAAGCCCTGCAAGTTTTTATCTTTAACATGAATGTTCCCACTAGAGTAGGATTTCAAACGCCTTTTACAAACGTTACGTTAGACCTTCAACCTCCTAAATATATGAAAGATACACCTGTTATTATTGGAGGCAAACCACAAAAAAAACAATACAAGGATTTTCAAAAGGAAATGGACTTATTTAATCAGGCGTTTTCTGAAGTTCTTGGTGAAGGTGATGCGAACGGAAAACCCTTTACCTTTCCTATTCCAACCTATAATCTTTCTAAAGATTTTGATTGGGATAATTCTAATTTAGAATCTATTTGGAAAATGACAGCTAAATACGGTATACCATATTTCGCTAATTTTATTAATTCTGATATGGATCCGGAGGACGCCAGAAGCATGTGTTGCCGCTTGCGTTTGGATAACAGAGTATTAAGAAAAAGAGGCGGAGGACTTTTTGGCTCCAATCCCTTAACTGGCTCTATTGGCGTAGTGACGATTAATTTACCAAGAATTGGTTATTTAGCAAAAAATGAAAAAGATTTTTTTGCGCGCTTAGTTAAATTAATGGATTTAGCTAAAAATGCCCTAGGAATTAAAAGAAAGACGCTTGAATATTTCACAGAAAAAGGGCTTTATCCATATTCAGCGTTTTATTTACGGAACCTAAAACAGGCAACGGGAAAATATTGGAAAAATCATTTCTCAACAATTGGGATAATAGGAATGAATGAAGCAGTTTTAAACTTTATGGGCAAAGAGTTAGGGGACGAAGAAGCCATTCATTTTGCTCAAAAAATATTGGACTTTATGAGAGAGAGATTAGCGGATTATCAAGAAAAGACAGGAGAAATATTTAATTTAGAAGCTACGCCTGCAGAGGGGGCTTCTTATAGCTTAGCTCGCATTGACAAAAAAATGTATCCCAAAATGAAGATTCATCACCGAGGCAAAGAAGAATCTTATTATACTAACTCAACTCAATTACCAGTTGGTTTTACAGATGACATTTTTGAAGCGCTGGACTTGCAAGACAATCTTCAAACTAAGTATACCGGCGGAACAGTTTTGCACGGATTTTTAGGAGAAAGA
>CAYPPP010000020.1:0-12057 GCA_964412645.1 uncultured Candidatus Saccharibacteria bacterium | reverse complement strand
TTTTAAAATATTCTTCGGTTTCTGCCTGAAAATGAATTGTATAAATTGGATAGATATATTCATCCTCTACTCCGAAAGGAAAGGAGACTTTTTCTTGGGTTAAGTCAATTTTTTCTAGAGCAATTACTTTATCAAATGCAGGATCAATTTTAATCTCCCAGTCTTCTGGATACTTAAATTCAAACCTCCGTTCATTATTTGTATAAGTCTGCCAATCAAAAGTTTTTGTTTTTTCTTTTGGCCAAAAGCGCCAAATAAAAAAACTGGCAATAGTTAAAATAATTAAAATTAAAATGATTAGGAAAATTTTCTTTTTCATACAATTTAATTTTACTTTACTTTTACCTATTTTCCAAGTTAAGATAAAAAATGATTAATCTGATATAATACTAATATGGAATTTAAAACTAACAATCCAAATGAGACAAGAAAATTAGCCAAGAAGCTTGTCCAAATTTTTGTTCAATCAGAAAAAAATAGAAAAAATGCTCTTGTTGTTTCTTTAGAGGGCGATCTTGGTTCTGGCAAAACAACCTTTACTCAGGGATTTGCAAAAGCAATTGGTGTTGAAAGTTGGATAAAAAGTCCGACCTTTATTTTGATGCGTGAACACGTTATTAAAAATAAAAAATCAAACGTAAGAACCGTGTCTCGCTCTACTCGACAGAACCTTGATTCCTCGCTTCGCTCGGAATTCAAGAATCAAAACGATGATTTAAAGATAAAGAGTAGTGAGCCGTCCCATTTTTACCATGTTGATTGTTATAGATTAAAAAAACCAGAAGTTTTGATTGATATCGGCCTTAAGGATATCCTTAAGGATTCTAAAAATATTGTTCTAATTGAATGGGGAGAAAAACTGAAAAAATTGCTACCGCAGAATGCTATAAGAATAAGTTTTAAATACTTAGATCACGATCAAAGAAAAATTAAAATTTTATGAAACGTTTATTAATCATTGATTCTCATGCTCTTCTTCATCGCGCCTACCATGCTTTACCTCCCTTAGTAAATTTTAAGGGCGAACCGATTGGCGCAATTTACGGTTTTGCATCAATTCTTGTGAGCGCGATAGCTAAAATTAAGCCCGATTATTTAGTTGCTTGTTTTGATTTACCAAAGCCTACAATAAGACATAAAAAATTTGCTGATTATAAAGCTAAACGACCAAAAACTCCCGATGATTTAATAAAACAATTTACACTTGTCAGGCGTTTCTTAAAAAATTTAGAAATACCCATTATGGAAAAGGAGGGTTATGAGGCCGATGATGCTATTGGAACAATTACAGAAATTATATCTAAAAAATATAAAAATATAGAAAATATTGTTGTAACGGGAGATTTAGATACTCTTCAATTGATTAATAGCCAAACAAAAATATTAACGCCTCGCCGAGGCGTTTCAGATCCAATTATGTACGACGAAGAAAAGCTTAAAGAACGATTTCCCGGCCTTAGTCCTAATCAGGTCGTTGAATATAAAGGACTAAGAGGAGATCCCTCCGATAATATTCCTGGCGTGCCAGGCATTGGAGAAAAAAGAGCGATTAAGCTTATTAATAGGTTTGGTACAATAGACAAGATGTATAAAGATTTAGAAAACGAAAAAGAGGCCAAGTGCTTTTTAAAAGAAAAAATATTAAGTCCATTGGTATTAAAAAAGCTTAAAGAAAATAAAGATTTAGCCTTTTTTAGCAGAGAATTAGCAACGATTTATAGAGATATCCCTATTAAATTTAATCTTAAAGATACTAGATGGGAACCTAATCCAATAAAAGTTGAAGATGCACTTTTAGATTTTGGCCTTAGATCTTTAGTAAAGAGGTACCAAGCAATATCTGAAGGAAAGGAATTGCCTAAATTTAAAAAAAATTCTTCTTTGCATAAGGCTACGGAAAGACAAGAAGAAAAAGAAGAAACCAAAAGGCAAAGCTCATTATTTTAGTTAAATAAAGTTGTCCCGACGCCCTTCGGGGTCGGAGTGTAAGACTTATTAATTTCACTACGCTCAATAAATAACTCTAACATGCCCGAATTACCAGAAGTTGAAACAACCGTAAGAGAATTAAGAAAGAAAATTATTGGCCTTAAAGTTTTAGATTTTTGGACTGATTGGCCAAAAGCTATAAAGGCCATAAAACCAGAAAGCTTTAAGGCTAAAATTAAAGGAAAAAAGATTTTAAATATTAGGCGTCGCGCTAAGATGCTAATTTTTAACCTGTCGGGCAACGCCTTTATTTTAGCTCATCAAAAAATGACAGGCCATTTCTTGGTCGGTAAATGGAAATACGCTCCTCGTTCCAAAAGAAAATGGCAAAGTGTAAATGTCGGACATCTACACGATCGGGTTAACGATTATATTCATTTGCTCTTTAAGTTAAGCGATGGTAGGCAATTGGCTTTCTCTGATCTTAGAAAATTTGGCTGGATCGCTTTATATGAAAATACTAAGCCAAAAGATATTCTCAAGATAAAATCATTAGGACCTGAACCTCTACTAAAAAACTTCAACGTTGATGTTTTAAAAAAACAGCTGGCCAAAACGCACAGACCAATCAAGCAAGCTTTGATGGACCAAAAGATAATTGCCGGAATTGGCAATATTTATGCTGATGAAATTCTCTTCTCGGTAAAAATTCACCCTCTAGTACCAGCAGATACGCTAAGCGCAGAAAAAATAAGAAAACTTCACCAAGCCATTCGCAAGATTTTAAAAATTGCAATAAAATATAAAGGAACAACGATTTTGTCAGGCGCTGAAGAATACCGCCTTCCCGGTGGCGAAAGAGGAGGTTATCAAGAAAAAAGACAAGTTTATCGGAGAGAAGGCGAGCCATGTCCACGATGCGGGGAAAAAATTAAACGGATTAAAATTGGCCAGAGAAGTGCTCATTTCTGTCCTAGATGTCAAAAGACCAATTAATTCTATTCTCTATTGTTAATATGAAAAATAAAAAACATCTTTATTTGATTGTCTTTATACCAATAATTATCACTATTATCTTGCTATTTGCTTCAGGTAGTCGAAAGGTTGATATAAAAGATGATTCTTCTTTGGAAAAACCCAAGCAAATCTTAAGTGAAAATTTAAGTCCTATCTCGGGCCTACCCTGCAAAGATTATAATCGCCGACCTTTTGCAATTATGCTAGCAGAAGATGAAGTTGCTCGCCCCCTTTCTGGTCTCCAATCGGCAGATTTGGTTATTGAAATGCCTGTGCTTATAACCGGAATGAATCGAATGATGGCGATTTATGTTTGTGAAAATCCTCCTGAAATTGGCAGTATTCGCTCCGCTCGCCATGATTTTATTCCCATTGCTATGGGCTTTGACTCTATTTTAGCCCATTGGGGCGGATCTCATTTTGCTTTAGATAAACTGAACAATGGCATTATGGACAATATTGACGCTTTAAAATATTCCCGCACTGCTTTTTGGCGTCAAAGCAATTTACCTGCTCCTCATAATGGCTTTACCAATCTTGAAAAATTATCTGCTCAAGCAAAGCGACTTGGTTATCGCTTAGAAAATGAATTTGAAGGATACCATCATCAGTCTTTGGCTGATGATTGTAAGTTAGATGACGTAAGCTATAAACAGTCAGGAAAATTAACAATTAATTATCCTGGAATATATAAAGTATGGTGGAAGTATGAACCAATTACTAATACTTACGCCAGGTGGCGCGACAATAAACCAGAAAAAGATTTCAATACGACTAGTCAGGTTAAAGCAAAAAATATCGTTGTTATGCGCGCCGATTCTCATTATCTTGAGAATCAATATAATGATGTTGACGTTGAAGGCGAAGGCAAGGCAAGTTTCTATTTTGCTGGCCAAGAAACTGAAGGAAGTTGGAAAAAAGAAGGTAACTACCAATCAACTAAGCTATATTTCTATAATAAATCTGGCGAAGAAATTAAATTTGTTCCAGGCCAAATTTGGATTGAAATTATTGAACCAGATAAAACTGTAACTTACGAAAAAATAAAATGATTTTTTTTCTTTATGGGAAAGA
Organism: uncultured Candidatus Saccharibacteria bacterium; assembly: GCA_964412645.1. Taxonomy (GTDB): domain Bacteria; phylum Patescibacteriota; class Minisyncoccia; order JBAYJV01; family JBAYJV01; genus CAYNNF01. The sequence goes on along the minus strand of CAYPPP010000020.1, from coordinate 8,037 downwards.
CTCTTTCAGAAGTTATCAAAAATTAGAAGAAATTCAGAATAAATATCAAAAAACTTATCCTCAAACCCTGAGTTTTTATCAAGTTGATAAAAATAAGGATATTTTAGAGATTAAGTCTCTTCTGGAATCATCTTCTCTTTTTCAACAAAACAAGCTAATCGTTTTTAAAAACATTTTTTTAAAAAAAGCAGACGAACAGAAAAAAATGATTAAACTCCTAAAAGAAAAAAAACTTGCTGAAGCTAAGAATACTTTTCTTGTTTTTTGGGAAAGAAATGATGTTGATAAGCGCAGTTCTTTGTTTAAATATTTAGAAAAAGTTGCTAAAACTCAAAAATTTAGCGAACTTAACAAACCTCAAAGAAAAAATTGGCTAAAAAAAACTATAGATAGTGAGTTTCCAGATTTAAAAATTCAAGCTTATCTTATTGATTACCTTATCTTTAATCTTAGTTCTGATTTGTGGCGAATTTATCATGAAATTGAGAAATTGGCCGCTTATCAAGCTAAAACAAAAAAGCCGTTTACAAAAGACGATTTAGAAAATATGATTGTTTTTCCAACAGAAGCAGACATTTTTAAAACAATTGATGCTATTGCCTCAAAAAATAAAAAACAGGCGCTTAAGGCGCTGGCAATTCATTTTAAAAATTTAGAGCCCGAGCTAAAAATTTTAGCAATGCTTGAATATCAATTTAGAAGCCTAATCAAAGTAAGATCACTTGTAGAAGAAAGAAAAGATTATTATAACATTCAGCGCGAAACTAAAATTCATCCATACTCTTTTCGTAAAATTTATTCTTCAGCTAGTAATTTTTCAATGGATGAACTCAAAAATATTTATGAAAAATTATTTGAACTTGATATTGGATTTAAAACAGGGAAAATTAGAGATAAAAAAATTGCCCTTGAAATGTTTGTGGTAAAAATATGTTCGCCTCATTAGGTTTTGCCTAATAAACTAAAAAATCCTCTCAATAAAAGAGAAGATTTTTTTATTACTTTGTTTGGCTTATTTTTTTACTTTTTTTGTTGCTTTTGGAAGTTTTGCCTTTTTAGCTTTAGGTTGAACCGACTTTTTGGTTTTAGCTTTTTTAGCTTCAACTACGTTTGACGTAATAATTTTATTTATCGCCTTTGTTAGGCGCGATTTCTTTCTTGAAGCATTACCTTTTTTAATAATACCTTTTTTAGCTGTCTTATCAATCGCTTTATAAACTTGAGGAAGAATCTTTTTAGCTTCTGTATTTTTCCCTTTTTTAATCAAAAGCCGAAGCTCTTTAATTAAGCTTCTCATCTTTTTCTTATAGCGATTATTCAAAAGTCGGTGTTTTTCCGACTGTCTTAGCGCTTTTTTAGCTGATTGTTTTTGTGGCATATTAGAATTATTTTTATTTAGCGATCTGCTAAATCTGCTTATTTATTAATACCAAAGGATAACATAAAATTATATTTTATCAAGAAAAAACCCTGAACGACTTTGCGTTCAGGGTAAAGATTTAAAAGACTGGGCTTGTCTGTAGTGCTTCCAGTTCAGATTTTAGATCGTCTATCTGATTCTGAATTTCTTTTTGACGTCTTATTTTTTGAGCCCTCTCCTCTATAGATTGTCTAATGTCATCTTCCAAACGATCACTCCGGCTCATATCCGAATATTCAGGCAAAGTCATTCTATGAGCAAAATCTTTCTCGCACTGAAAATAACTGGTTGATTTGTGTGTCTCCAACTTCATTGATACACCACAAATTGGACACAGAACCTTCTTGTCTTTCTCCATTTTCTTCCTCCTTAAAAAAGATTATTCTAATAATAACGAACTAATTATCTTTTGTCAATATCAAGTAGCAACTTTTGCCAATTTTCAGAAGTTAGCTTATTTAAATCGATAGCATCCTTTAATTCAAATTTTCCCGATTTTATCCGAATAAGCTTTTCTAAATAAGCACCACATCCTAATTCACACCCAATATCATAGGCAAGTGATCTAATGTAGGTTCCAGCAGTACATTCAATGTCTAAAGTTAATAAATTTTTATTATAATTTAATAATTTAAGTTTTCTAATGTTAATCTTGACTGGTTCAAGTTTAAATTGTTTTCCCTTGCGCGCTAGTTCGTATGCTTTTTTGCCTTTAATTTTTTTGGCCGAATAGATTGGCGGTATTTGTAAAATTTCTCCTTCAAATTTTTTTAAAACATTTTCAATCTTTTGCTGGCTTGGCAAAGTCCCATTATAAGTATTTTCTATATTACCTGTTCTATCGTAAGTATCAGTTTCAAATCCAAGTTTTAATGTTGCGATATATTCTTTGTCTTTTTTTAAAAATTCGGCTTGCTTTTTAGTCGCTTCACGCCCGACTAAAAGAATAAGCAGTCCCTCGGCAAAGGGGTCAAGAGTACCGGTATGGCCAACCTTTTTAATGCCTGTAATTTTTCTGATTTCATCAACAATATCGTGAGAGGTCGGGCCAGCCGGTTTATTAATTAATAAAAATCCTGAAGTCATAAATATTTTTTCTTTTCTTTTAACCCTTTAATAGTATAATGAAAATAAAATATAATATCAAAATAAAATATGGCAACAGAGCAAATAAAAGACCAAAAAAAATGGAATGAGTCCGTTTTAAAACAAGGCGGTAATTTTATGCAATCGTGGGAATGGGGAGAGTTTAGAATAAAAACTGGGATATCAGTTTTTAGAATTATGCATTATGAATCAGGAACTAGGAATAACTATCTTCAAATTGAAAAAAGAAAACTTCCACTTAAAAAATGTTATTTTTATGTCGCAGGAGCAAGATTAGAACATAAAGCTTATAACTTAATGCTTCTGCTGAAAAACCTTAAAGAATTGGCAAAAAAAGAAAAGGCAATATTTCTAAAATGGGAATCACTAAACAAATCGGGGATTAAGAATCAGGAATTAAGAAAGATAAGGTTTATTAAATCAAATAATATTCAACCAAAAGATACATTGGTTTTAGATATTGCGCTACCCGAGCAAGAATTGCTTAAGGGTTTCCACCATAAACATAGATACAATATCAGATTAGCTGAAAAAAGAGGAATCAATGTTAAAAAAATAGAAACAGAAGAAGAGTTTGAAAATTTTTATAAACTGATTAAGAAAACTGATGAACGAAAACATACTAAATCGTTTTCCAAAAAATATTACAAAGAACTTTTTACCCTTTCTCGCAACTCTCGGTTTAAATTGACAGAGGATGGTTCTTTATTAGGCTTGAAAGTAGTGTTTTTGGGAGCGTATTTAAAAAACATCTTAATCGCAGGGCTTGTTTTAGTTGTTTGGAATAAAGACGCAACCTATCTTATCGGCGCCAGCGATTATAAATATAGAAAATATATGGCACCTCATCTGCTTCAGTGGGAAGCGATTAAGCTTGCCAAGTTATTGGGCGCTCAAAAATATGATTTCTGGGGCGTAATAAAAAGGGAAGGTTTTGAAAATAAAAAAGAATTTGAACATCATCGTTGGGCAGGTATTACAAGATTCAAAATGGGTTTTGGCGGAAAAATTACAACTTATGTTTCTGCTTACGATTATATTTTGTCGCCGATTTGGTATAAAATGTACAGAATAGCAAAGAAATTCACATGAAAACTCTAATAAAAAAAATAATACCTAAGCGCATTTTAGGAATTTATCATTTCTTGTTGGCAATTTTTGCAGATTTTTTTTACTCTTTTCCATCAAATAAAATGATTGTTATCGGTGTCACCGGTACGGGCGGAAAGTCAACGACAATAAAAATGATAGGAGAAATCTTAACTGAATATGGCTTGCCTGTTGGCTGGCTCTCTTCTTTAAGCATTAGAATCTTAGATAAGGAAGAAATTAATCCCTACCATATGACGATGTTGGGCAGATTTAAGCTTCAGAAATATTTGAAAATAATGCTAACTAAAGGAGTCCGTTGTGTGATTATTGAAGTAACCTCTGAAGGAATTAAACAATTCAGACATATAGGAATTAATTTTGACATTTTGGTTTTTACTAATCTTTCTCGCGAACATATTGAGGCCCATGGAAGTTTTGAAAAATATAGAGAGGCTAAGCTTAAAATATTTAAGCGTCTCCAAAAATTAAAAAAGAAGAAATTAGCTTGGCTTGACGAAATACAAAAGAAAATTATTATTGCCAATCTTGATGACGAGAACGCTGATTGTTTTATTAAACAAAAAGCAGATAAAAAATACGGATTTTCCTTAAAAGAAATGAAAACTTTACCTGAAAAAGTTAAACTGCTTAAAATTATTTCCTATAAATTAGATGAAGATGGCTCAAGCTTTGCTCTGGACAGCACTAAATTTGAATTAAAACTTTTGGGAGAATTTAATGTCTATAACGCACTTGCCGCCATCACAACCGCAAGAGCCCTGGACATAGATTATATAACCGCTAAACACGCTCTCTCAAAGATTGAGAAAGTCCCCGGTAGAATGGAAAAAATTGAAACTCTGAAAAATTTCAATGTTGTTATTGATTTAGCTCACACTCCTGACTCTCTGAAGCAGGCTTATAAAACTTTAAAAAAAGCATATTTTTTAGTGCCTGGTTTTAAAAATATGATTTGCGTCTTTGGTTCAGCTGGAGGGGGCAGAGATAAACGAAAACGTTCAATTATGGGAGAAATTGCTGGAGAATTTTGTGATAAAACTTACCTAACTAATGAAGATCCGTACGATGAAGTCCCTAAGGATATCCTTAAGGATATTGAAGAAGGATTAAAAAAGAAAAATAAAGTTTTAGGAAAAGAATATTTTAAAATTGAAGATAGAAGAAAAGCCATCTCAGGAGCGCTTAAATCCGCTAAAAAAAATGACTTGGTGGTTATTACCGGTAAGGGTACAGAAGCAACAATGGTGATCGGAAACAAAAAAATTCCCTGGAATGAAAGGAAAGTTGTTGAAGAAGAATTAGAAAAGATTTAATTCAGTTATTGATCATTAACTATTAAAAAAAGGCCTCGCTCAATTACTGAGCGAGGTTTTGGGTTGTGAATTCCCTGAGAGTTCTGAGTTCGTATCTCCACTTTACTTGGCTAAGAATTGCAATTAGAAAGCTCGCAATTACCACACCCGTTAAAAAGCAGCTGTTCCGCATAACACCAGAAAGAACAATGCATGTAGTACCAGCAATGAATAGACAAAACATAATTCTTATTATTTTATGTTCAGGTCTGTTGCCAGTAAGATTCGTTACGAAGTTTCTCCAACTTTGCATGCTCTGTCTCTTTTTCGTCTCTTCCTCCTTTTTTTTATCCCTTTTCTTTCTCTAAATAGATCAAGAAGGTACTAATTAGCACTAAGCTGACAGCGGTAAAAAGAGCTACAGCATCTTCGTTAGAAAGACCATACCATCCAACAGCCAGCGCTACAATCATAAGGTAGGGTGTAAAGAAAAACAAAAACCAGTATCGGTTAGGATGCTTTTCTTCGGAAAATTGCTCTCGTAATTCATACATCAGCTTTTTCACGACTTCCTCCTTTTTTAAAAGAACTAATTTAACAATATATCCTTAAACACATTTTGTCAATTAAAATATAGGCTAAAGGCCCATATTCCGCTATTTACTTTATCTATATTAACTTTACAAAAAATCTCTTGCTCATAATGCTAATCAGTCCTATATTTTATGTTTTTCGGAGGAATAACCCGTCCGTTTTTAATGTCTCTTTTAAGATAAAAGCGTGGTTTGTCTATGACATCAAAGATTGTTTCATAAGGTTCAAAAGATACCATATCTTCTCCAAAACTTAAATCGTCTAAATCTCTTAAAATCAACAAGAGTATTGCCACCGTTGAAATTAATGTTCCCGAAAGAAATAAAGAGGATAAAGTTAAGGTACGAACCATAAATATTGAAAAGATAAGTATTAAGCTAAGGAATAATACAACTGCCCATTCCAGCTTGTTCAGTCTGTCTTTTCCAAACATAAATAGTTTTTCCCTGCTAGTAGTAATTTCGTTTAAGAGAGGTAATAAATTGGCGTAAGTTTCGTCTTCTTTGATTGTTTTCAATTTTTCGACATCTTTGAGCGACGCTATAATAGCATTAAAATGGGGATCAATCTTGCTATAATCGTTCCATTCAACATAAAAAAATTCTCTCACATATTTATCAATTAATTCCTGTTGTTGCTTTACCCATTTCTTATGTTGTGGATATTTGCCTAAAATCTGAACAAACAGATAATAGGTCTGGAGACCGCTCACTTCTACCGCTACATTCTCTCTGATTCTTTGGAATCTACTCCACAGATCCGTAATGAAAAAACCAATTAGAATTGCGAAAAGAAGCCCTACTATTCCTAAAATAGTACTGATATGCTCACTAGTTCCGGACGTTATTGGTATCATAAAAACAGACACAAAAGACAATAATATTACTATGCCTGCCAAATACTTAGATTTTATTTTTTTAAAAAAAGACATGTTTAAAAAATTAAGAAATTAAATAATTTTTACAAAAAATCTCTTGCCCTTCTTAAGCACAGTAGGGCAGTCTTTTTTTTCTATCTTAAACATTACGTCTTCAACAACTTTATCATCTAATTTTACCGCTTTTTGTTCAATTAAATGTCTTGCTTCCGTGCGAGAAGGTGCTAGCTCGGTTTTTACTAAAATATCTAAAAGAAATTCTTCGTTCTTAAGGTTGTAGTTTTTTATATTCTCGGGAACTCCTTTTTTTTGAAAAATTGTTTTAAAGGCTTCTTCGGCCAATTTTGCTTCTTTTTCAGAGTAAAACGCATTAATAATTTCTCGAGCAAGTCGCATTTTAACATCTCTTGGATTTCTCACGCCAGATAACATTTCTGTTTTGATTATTGACATCTCTTCTGTGGAAATATCCGTAAGTAAACTAAAATAGGGAAGGATGTTTTTGTCGGGCATTGACATAATTTTGCCATAGATCTCCGAAGGTTTTTCGTTAATGCCAATCCCGTTATTTAAGGACTGGCTCATTTTTTCTTCTCCGTCGGTCCCCGGCAAAATTGGCATAATAATTAAGGCTTGCGGTAGTTGATCTGCATTTTTTTGAAGTTCGCGCGCTAAAAGCTCGTTAAATTTCTGATCTGACCCAATAATAGTTAAATCCGACTCAAGCTCAACCGAGTCTTGGGCCTGGAGAATAGGGTAAAGAAATTCATGCGTCCAGACCGGTTTGCCTTGTTTGACCCTTTTTTCAAACATATCTCTTTCCCAAAGTCTGACAGCGCTTACTTTTTTTGCAATTTTTAAAAAATCATCCAATTTCATTTTATCCCACCATTCGCTATTATATCTAATCTCAAGTTTGTTTTTATCTAAAACTTTAGTGGCTAATTCAATTAAGGTTTCGGCGTTGTTTTTTAGAGTTTCTTTACTTAAGCCCTGTCTTGCCTCAATCTTGTCAGTTGGATCGCCAATACGACCCGTAAAATCACCCAAAAGCAAAACTATCGTATGTCCTAAATCCTGAAAACGCCTCATAACGCGATAATTAACAACATATCCTAAATGAAGCTGGGTTGTATTAGGATCAACACCGTGTTTAATACGCAATTTTTTGCCGGAAGCAAGTTTTTGTTCAAGCTCTTCTTTGCCAATAATTTCTTTTGAACCACGTGCTAATTCATTTAATTTCATAATTTTTGAATAATTAATGCTTCTTTCTAAGTTTAAAATAAAAATACTTTTAAGTAAAGAAAAACGCCTCGTTTGTGAGGCGTTTGATCTTCCCTAAAGAGCATACTCGAAGATTAGCGCTAAGACCACGCATATACTGGAAAAAATCAGTAGGGTATAGCCAGCATATCTTAGCCGTTCCCTCCGCCATAAATCAACTCTTTTCCCAAGTCGAGTAATTACCATTTTCTCCTCCTCCTTTTTAACGAACTGTTCTTAGAAATACAATTCCCAAAAGAACAAGTATTAATATGAGGTATGTTGATCCATAAGTATTTAGTCCCCAAAAAAAACTCTCTTATTTTTTTTCTAATTCTAATAGAAGCCACTTTCCCCTCCTTTCTTGT
>CAYPPP010000019.1:3589-12467 GCA_964412645.1 uncultured Candidatus Saccharibacteria bacterium | reverse complement strand
TCAGAAATGTCCCAGCGCCGGGATTTTTAATCCCTCAAGAACTTGCCGAGCTCAACGACCTCGGGATAGTGTTCGTTATTCCGTTCCAAGGAATGCGTATCGGTTTTTAGTCAAGGGCTGGCAAATTGCCAGCCCTTTTTATTTTTATTAAGATAGTGATAACCAAAAAGGAGGCAGAATGGATAATAAACTGATAGTTCCACCTAATTATCTTGAAATAACCGGCCCGCTCATTTTCCTCGCTGGCCCAATACTTGGAGCGCGCGATTGGCAAAAAGAAGCCATTCGGCATATAAGAAAGAAAAATCAAGAAATATATATTGCTTCTCCAAGAGGACACAATTTTTCAGAAGCGTCTTACTATGATCAAATTGATTGGGAACATTTTTATCTTCAGAGGGCAAGCGAAAACGGTGTTATCTTATTCTGGTTAGCGAGAGAAGAGAAACATATGCCAGGAAGAGCATTTGCCCAAACAACAAGATTTGAATTAGGAGAGGCAAGTGCAATTCATCGTGTTCTTGGTGCAAAAATTACAGTTGGCATAGAAAAAGGTTTTTCAGGTGCCAGGTACGTTATCTATACTTTATCGAAAAAGTGTCCTGAAGTTCAAATACATGATAATTTGCAAAGAACCTGTGAAACAGCGATTAGATTAGTGAGAGGATAATATCTTCTCACTTTTTTCTTCTTTGTGATAAATAAATTCGAACATCCTCTATGATGAACAGTAAAAAGATAGGGTCAACTCTGTTATTTGTAATCTGCTTAATTATTGTATAAAGTGCGTATATTTGGTAAAGTTGAAGATAATTTGCCACATATATTTTATGAATAGAACAATCAAGATAAGTTTTTAATAGTTTTAGCTAAAGAAAATATAATAAATTTTATGGAATACAATAAACTAGTTAGAGATAAAATTCCTGAAATTTTGGATAAGAAAAATCTTTTTTATGAAAAGAAGATTGCTAGTAACGAAGAGTACAAAAAAGAATTAGTAAAGAAACTATTAGAGGAAGCTAATGAATTTTTCGAAACTCCTACAGGGGAAGAGCTTGGCGATGTTATAGAAGTTATTATGGCCCTCAAGAAATTGCCCGAATATTTGAATGTTGAAGAAATAAGAAAGAAAAAACGAAATGCAAGAGGAGGGTTTGAGCAAAGAATAATCCTTAAGGGAGAAAAATAACATTTTAACGATAAAGAAAATATTAAACTTATGGTAAATTTTATTTTAAATAATTTTTAAGCAGATTGAATATTATTTATAAGAATGGTATGTTAAAAAATTCTTGACAATACCATTTTAATGATTTACAATAACTATTGTAAATTAATGCAAGAAATCTATCGTCACAAACACAATAAAGGAGGAAAAATGTGGCTTAGTAATAACGGATTATTAGAATATTTTTCAAGTATTCTTGGCGCGCTGATTGTGGCTATAACATGGCATCAAGCTGATAAAAGACTACAGAAAACAGAAGGTAATTTATTAAAAGTAAAAACTATTAGCAATAATACTTTGGTTTTTATTGGTCTCTTTTTCTGGACATGTCTAGGCCCGGACATCCCAAAGTTCTTTAAAATAAAAAGTCTTATGATTGACACAACAGAATTCTTGCTTTTATCGCTCACGATTTGCACGCTTATCTGGTTCTTATGTCTTATGTATAACAAGAAAAAACTTTTCTTGTTTTTGTTCTTTTCTTATTCTGGATTGGCAGTTCATATTTTAATTGATAGATTATTTTCTTAAACGGATTATCAAAAGTAAGATAATCTGTTTTTTTATTTGATTTTAATGATTAGACAGAATAAACTTAATATTAAGATGAAAAAACAAAAACAATCTGAATATTTTATTAGCCCGAGCAAAGGAAGAATTTCTTTTGATAATATTATCTACGATCTGGTTGATTATATGGAAGCCTCGCCTAAAGATAAATATATGTTAGTGGTAGGCAGTGATTCAAAGCTTTATAGAAAGGAAGCTGTTTTTGTTAGTGTTATTTTCATTCATCGTGTTGGCAAAGGGGCAAGGTATTTTTATAGGCGCAGTAAGAAAAAAATGAGCAGAAACTTAAGACAAAGAATGTATATGGAGACAGAATTATCTTTGGAATTAGGACAAATACTGATAAAACGAATCCACAGCGCTTTATCAAATGCCGATCTTAATTATGATTTTGAAATTCATGTTGATATTGGTAAAAATGGGCCTACTAAAGAAATGATCAGAGAAATTATTGGAATGATTCAAGGCAATGGTTTTGTTGCAAGATATAAACCAGAATCTTTTTGCGCTTCAACAGTTGCAGATAAACACACATAAAGAGTATTTCTCCTTGACAAAATTATATATTTAGAATAGAATAAAGAAGAAATTAGTACCTAAACAAAAAAAAAGAACTCCGACGACCTTTGGTGTCGGAGCGCAAGATTTTCTAACTATCGTAAAAAAATCTAAGCGAGGGAGGAAAAATGGAAAAAGCAACAAAAGAAACGGAAAAGATAATAGAAGAAATGGGCAAACTGTTATGGCGAAGGAGGATTTTCTATCTCTTGCTAACTCTATTTTTGAGTTTAATGGTGGCTTTTATGAATATAGAGATTGAAGGAGCGAATATATTTTTAGCTATTCCTATTGTCTTATTGTGCGTCATTCCAGCACTATCATATATATTCACACTTTCCGAATTTAAAAATGTGACTCCTGTATTACAAATATCGGTTGATTTTACAATGTTTCTTTCGGTCGGTTGGACAGTAGGCGCTATTACTTTTTATCACTTAATTGCCACTAATAGCTTGTCTCTTAGCTATTTAATTGCTTTTATTTGCGGTATTATAGGCGGAGGGATTCCATATTTTTTCCATTGGGAATATAGTCCAGATGATATAATCGGAGATGCGCTGAACGACCAAGAAATTAGAGAAAGAGATAAAATTGCCGAAATAGTGATACACGCAAATATGTGGGAATATTTAGCGGTGGGAATTATTCCTTTGGTCATTTTTATGATGAGGTGTCAATAAAAGTTAAATTTCAAGGGTTGCGTACAACGCAACCCTTTTTTTCTTGCTAAAAAGTAATAGATATGGCAATATATTAGTATATGGCGGATTTATTTGACAAACAATTTGAAAAAAACTTAAAAAGGATAGCGCCGTTGGCTGATAAAATGAGACCAAAGAACTTTGATGGTTTTTTTGGACAGAACGAATTAGTTGGGACAGATAGTCCTTTAAGGCAGGCAATTCAGTCTGATAATTTAGCTTCTTTAATTTTTTGGGGACCTCCTGGTTCGGGTAAAACAACCTTAGCGCGGATTATTGCTGAAAAAACAAAAGCTCATTTTGCTAAATTTTCTGCGGTAACTTCAGGGGTAAAAGATATTAGAAATGCTATTGCAGATGCGCGCGACCGTTTGAAATTCAGCCAAAGAAAAACAATTCTTTTTATTGACGAAATTCATCGCTTTAATAAAATTCAACAAGACGCACTTTTGCCTTATGTTGAAGACGGTACCATTGTCTTGATTGGCGCGACAACGGAAAATCCTTCTTTTGAAATTATTTCACCCTTACTTTCAAGATCAGTGGTTTATGTTTTAAAATCACTTGATAATAAAGCAATGGAAAAAATTATTTTTAGCGCCTTAAAAAACAAGGAAAATGGAATGGGAAAATTAAAAATGAAAATCAGCAAGAAAGCGCTTGAAAAACTCGTTGCTTATGCCGATGGGGATGCGCGCATTGGATTAAATGGTTTGGAATTTACTTGCCGTTATTTAAAAAAAGAAAATATTAAAATTATTAAGGAGGAAAATCTGGCGAAAATATTAGAAAAACATGCGCTTCGCTATGATAAAAAAGGGGAAGAACATTATAATATTATCTCAGCTTTTATTAAGAGTATGCGTGACTCAGACCCTAATGGAGCCTTATATTGGCTTGCTCGCATGATTGAATCAGGCGAAGATCCAAGATTTATTGTTAGGCGCATGGTAATTTTCGCTTCAGAAGATATAGGCAATGCTGATTTTAGGGCGTTACTTGTTGCGAATGCGGTTGCGCACGCTGTTGAATATGTAGGATTTCCCGAAGCGCAAATTAATTTAGCGCAAGGCGTTGTTTGTTTAGCAACAGCTAAAAAATCAAACGCTTCCTATACGGCCTTATTAGAAGCTAAAAAAGATGCCCAAAAGGGAAGTTTTGGGGTACCGCTTCATCTAAGAAATGCTGTAACGAATTTAATGAAAGAATTAGGATATGGCAAGAATTATAAATATGCTCACAAATTTAAAGGTGCTAAAATAAAACAAAAACATTTTCCAAAGGAAATAGGAGAAAAAAAATATTACAAATTATAAAATATAAAATATAAAACATATTACGTGTTTTTATTAAAAAAAGACGAAGAAAAAATCTTCGTTTTTTAAATATAAATAAAAATAGGGAGGCGTCACACTGTGCAACACCTCCCCTTGCTTCTTTGTCAGCCTTTGCGATTGGACATATGGGCTTGAATAGGGGCTCTCGTCTCCCTAAGTAAGGACCCGTCGTTCCATCACTAAAAGCTACTTACATTATACTCTTATAAAGTGATTTGTCAACAGTTTTGACAGTTTTGAGATAGTTTGGTAAGATAGTATTAAGTTTGTGTTTTAATATTAAAATGTCCTCTAGAAAAAATATTCTCATTATTTCTGTTTCGATTGTGATAGCAGGATTAGCTATTGGCGGTTCTATTCTTTATAGTAATCAAATAAAATCTCAAAGATTGGAAGCCGATTTAAAGAAAACTCTTCCTTTGCCACCAGACGAAACAAAAATTTCTGAAAGAATCACTAATATTAATTTAGATTATAAAGGATATCCGTTTATTGGAGAAAAAGACGCGCCCGTGACAATCATTGAGATTAATGATTATCAATGTCCTTTTTGCAAAACATTTGCGTCGGGAGTTATGCTGGAATTAAAAGAAAAATATATTGATACAAATAAGGTAAAATTTGTTTTTCGTGATTTTCCTCTGCCATATCATCTTTATTCACAAAAATCAGCAGAAGCAGCTTTATGTTATTATGATCAAAAATTAGATTATTATGATTATTACACAAAGCTTTTTGAAAATATCAATGCTTTAGAGATTAAAGATTTAAAAAAATATGCCAAGGAACTGGGAGCTAACGAAGAACAATTCTCTTCTTGTCTAGAAAACGGAGACTTTGAGCAGATAGTAAAAACAGATTTTGAAGAAATTAATCAAATTATTCAATCAAGTAAATTAGAACATTTTGGCACTCCTGCTTTCTTTATTAATGGCAAGCTGTTAATTGGCGCTCAGTCATTGTCAGCCTTTGAGGAAATTATTGAGGAAGCTATCGCAGAGCTATAAAAATTGTAAGGACATAAGGGTAAAAAAAAAGCGATTTTTCAAAAGTCGTTTTTTTTATTTTATTTTCCCTACTTACCCTGCCTACTGGTAAATAGGCGTAAAAGTTCTTCTAATTCTGATCTTTAAATAAATTTGCAGCGCCGATTGCGCCGGCGCGATATCCTAATTCTGATCTTAGAATTTTAAGGTTTCCTGCTGAAATAGAAGAAAAAATATTTGATTGAGCGTTCTTTTTTGTTTCTTCAATGAAATAGTCCCAAGCATCTGCTATATTTCCTCCTATGATAATCGCTTCAGGATCTAAGATATTGACTATATTGGCTATACCAATGCCAAGCCAATAACCGAAATATTTCCAAGCCTTCAGCACTTTTTCGTCGCCACTCTTAGCCTTCTCATAAAGAGTTTTTGGACTCATGCCGGTCTGGCGAAAAAAGAACTGGCTGGAAGCGTACTGTTCCCAACAACCCCTATTGCCGCAATGACACTTAACGCCATTTGCTTTAATAATATGATGGCCAAATTCAGGCGCTGCACCGTGGGCTCCATTAAATAATTTTCTGTTAATTATAACACCGCTACCTAGACCACTTCCCAGAGTAAGGCCGACAACATTATTAAATGGCTTGCCGGCACCTAGAATATATTCTCCCCAAACAAAGCAATTAGCGTCATTTTCAATAGATACTCTAACTTTAAATTCTTTTAGAATAAGCTTTTTTAGTTCAACATTTTCAATATTTTTTAAATTCGGAGAAACAATAACCGCTGATTTTGTTTCATTCAATACGCCGGGAACTCCCAATCCAATGCCTTCTATTTTTTCATCTTCTTTTAATTTTTGGATAAAATCAACAATAAAATCAGCAAAATCTGATTTAGCAGTCTTTTTTTTAATATGACGTAAAACTCTTTCGTCTTTTATTAAAACGCCTATTGTATTTGTCCCGCCAACATCAATACCAATATACATAATATAGATAATTACAGTGAAAATTTATTGTCTTTTACGAACAATATAATCTTTTTCTGTGTCGCTAACTTCGTAACCTTTATCTTCAATTTCTTTTCTAATCTGGTCTGATTCATTAAATTTATTTTCTTTCCTCAATTCATATCGTTTCCTTGCAAGTTCTCTGATGTTTTCAGGTATGATTTTGCCATATAAATCTAAATTCAGTCCCAAAATATTATCAAAATCAATCATTAAATCATAGATTTCCTTTGTTTGAGCCGCACTTATCTCTTTGTTGTCCATTAAGATATTAACCTTTTTTATAAAGGACAAAATTGTTGCTAACGCTTGCGGAGTATTCAAATCATCTTTAATGGCACCTCGGAATTCTTTTTTAGCGCTTTGTATTAAACTATCAATTTTATTAGAAACTCTGCCCTTGTGATTCAAAATTCGGCTTATAAATATCTGTTGAATTTCATTTAAATTAGAACTTGCCTGATCAAGCGCCTTAAAAGAAAAATCAAGAGGGGAACAGTAATGAGTTGAAAAAACAAGAAGGCGGAAGGCAAGAGGATTATATCCTTTTTTTTCTAAATCTTCTAGAACATAAAAATTTTCTTTTGATTTTGCCATCTTTTTGCCTTCAACTAAAAGGTAGCGAGAATGAAACCAATAATTAACAAATTTTTTATTAGTTAAAGCTTCTGATTGAGCAATTTCATTTTCGTGGTGAGGAAAAATATTATCTTCTCCTCCGCTATGAATATCTAGGGTATCTGTTTTTAAATATTTTCTGCTCATTACTGAACACTCAATATGCCATCCTGGATAACCATTTCCCCAAGGGGATGGCCACTGCATTAAATGTTTTTTTTCTGCGGGACGCCATAGATAAAAATCAAAAGGATTTTTTTTGCGTACTTCGCACTTAATCCGACTTCCATTTATTAATTTTTTTAATGTATTTCCCGAAAGTTTACCATAGTTGGAAAACTTTTTAACATTAAAAAAAACAGCTCCATCTTTCTCGTAGGCATAACTTTTTTTAAGGAGTTCTTTGACCGCTTCAATCATTTCTGTAATATTTTCAGTTGCCTTGGGATAGAATTTTGCCGGTTCAATATTAAGCTTTTGTTCATCTGCCCTGAAGGCCTTTTCGTATTTAAGGGTAATCTTTTTTTTAATTTCCTCAATAGTTTTAATTCCTTCATTCTTAGCTCTTAATTCTATTTTATCTTCTCCTTCACCAATATTATCTAGCGTCAAATGGCCAACATCAGTAATATTTTTGACTTGAATAACTTTATAATCCAAATACTCTAAAGTTCGCCTAAGAAAATCAGCGCACAAATAACTGCGAAAATTTCCGATATGAGCGTAATCATAAACAGTTGGACCGCAGGTATACATGCGGACAATGTTATCTTTTAATGGCTTGAATTTTTCTTTGGTTTTGGAGAGAGTATTATATAAAAACATTATTTTGAATTTAGAGCCATTTCTTTCTCTTGAAAAAGCAAAACATCAAAAATATTATAACGGCAAAAATTCCAATCAAGATCCAAAAATCATATTGAGAACCAACAATTGGTAAAATTCGCGTATGCCAGCCAAAAATTGTTGCCAAAAGAGTAAGAGGAAAAGTAAACACTGCAATAATTGAAAGTAATTTCATTGCTTCATTCGTTTTGGCCGACAATAACGTTTGATTAGTATCGTGAAGAATACGAACGATTTCAGTATGAGCTTCTAAAATATCGTTAACTTGTTGGAATTGACCCAACAAACTTTCTAAATAAGGCCTGTATTTTAAACCAAAGAGTTTGACAATTTCTCTCTCTAATGACTTCAGGTTTTCGCCATGGAACTTAATAATTCTTTTGAAATTAACTACATCTCGCATAAGATAAGAAATTTCTTCTAGCATCTTTCTTTCATGGCCTTTATAAATTTCTTTTTCAGCTTTGTCAATATTTAATTTAATGTGGTCAAGTTGGCGCAGGGAGAATACAAAATTTGCGCTTAAAATCTGATAAAGTAATTTAACCGGATCTTTAAAAGATTTTGATTTGAATTTATCGTTATCTTTAAGATTCTGTTCAAATTCTTCTAATGCTTTAATTTTGGAGTAACGGATTGTGGTGAGAGCTAAAGTATCTTTTGTTAAGAGAAAATCTAATTCACCAGGCTGAACAGTTCTTTCTTTTTGGTTATAAATAGGAAAATGAATAACCATAAAAATATAGTCTTTATAGCGTTCTACTTTTTCTCTAATTGACGGTTTTTTTAATTCTTCAACAGTAATAGAATGAAATCCATATTCTTTTTTTAATTTTTGGAGATCAATATTTTTTGGCCTAAAAACCTGGAGCCAAGTTGTATTGTTAAATTTTAATTTTTTCATACATTTTTAAACTAAGCGAAAAAACCAAGGTTCTGATGAAGTCAGGTCCTTATCTTTTTCATACATTTTTAAACTAAGCGAAAAAACCAAGGTTCTGATGAAGTCAGGT
>CAYPPP010000019.1:0-3489 GCA_964412645.1 uncultured Candidatus Saccharibacteria bacterium | reverse complement strand
CCTTATCTTTTTCATACATTTAAATTAAGAAATTGAAAGTTCTTCCAATTTTAGCAAGAATTTTAAATTAGAGCAAATTAAAAAACGGAGAAAAAACTTCTTCTCCGTCTATCTATATTCTAGGGCCTATGACATGAAGTACCTCATGTCTATTTGTAATGGTTAATGTCGTGGAACTTTGTCCAGATTTAAAAAAGATAGGACCGCCATCTACTTGGCCATTAATTATTTCTTTCTTAGGATTAAGAACAGTAATTTCAATGACCTTTCCTTGAAATTGATGAAGCGCTGGTAATCCATTAAGGTCTCCTCTCATTATTTTAATAAGATAATATAGTCGCTGTTGAAAGTTGAGATTTTCAATAACAACACCATTAAGAATACCATCACTAATGTTTCCTCTGTCATTGAGATAGAAATAAGCGCCTTCTCTCTTGCCGTTATAAATGTTTAAGAAGAAAACATTACCCTCAAAAACAAATTGATTATCTGCAGTAATTTTTACTTTCAAAGAGAGAGGGTTTTGTAATTCTTGAATCAAAGGAAAACCATAGCGTAGTTCTTTAAGAGGCATTCTGCGGAAAATAGGATGTTTATGAGCAAGGTGAGTAATGCTGGCATCCATACCAATACCAAAAACATTAAGAAAAGGAATATTTTCTACTATTCCTACATCAACCATTGTTGCCATTCCGTCAAGAAGGGAATATAACGCTTTGGTTGGATTCATTGGCATTCCTAAAGAAGCGAGAGCAAAATCATTAGCGCTTCCCAAGGGTAAGATCCCTAAAGCAGTTTCTGCGTCAGATAAGGGCTGAATCAAAGCATTAGCGGTACCATCGCCTCCGCAAGCAACAACAATTTCTTCTTTACGCGCAACTAATTTTCTTGCAGTTGTAATTGCTTCCTTTCGGCTAGAAGTTATCTTAAAGCCAAAATTTGGGGATTTTTTTTTGAGAATCGGCAAGATCTTTTTAGTAAAAATCTTATGACACTGTCCGTTCCGAGCGAACTTATTGACGATAAAGAACATTATTTCCTCCTTCGCTTAGATTTTTTTTGTTATCAAAGATAACGAAAGAACCATTCTTAGATTAATATATTTAAACATTTTTGTCAAGAGTATTTTTTAATCTTTATGGCGTATTTGCTAATAATATAATACAAAAAAAACACGAAACAAAGTTTCGTAATTTAATCATTTTAAAAAATCAATTAACCTTCTCTGTCAAGTAAAAAGTTTTAATCTCCCGCCAAGACTAATGTCTTATCTTTCTGCCAAGCAAAAAAATCATTTTCTTTTGTAATCACAAAGTTTTTTGCTTATATTAGAACAAAATATCTTTCCTTTTTTATCTTGAACTAAAATGGCGCCACACTTAGGACATTTTTCGTTTATTGGTTTATTCCACAAAGCAAATTTGCAATCAGGATATTTATCACAAGCATAAAAAATTCTTCCTTTTCTTGTTCGTTTCTGAACTAATTCACCATCAGTACATTTGGGACAGGTAATATTAAGTTTTTGGGCGCTGCTCTTGATATACTTACATTTAGGATAATTCTCGCAACCCAAAAATTCGCCGTAACGTCCCTTTTTATGCACTAAACGACCACCGCATTGAGGACATTTTTCTTTACTGTACTTTGGCTCATTGTTAGTTTTACCGTCAAGAGATTCAGAATATTTACATTTAGGATAATTAGAACAGGCAACAAATTTACCGTACCTAGAAATTTTTTCAACTAACTCTCCTCCGCACTTGGGACATTTTTTGCCTGTTTTTTTAATATTCTTATCTTTATCTTTTACTTTTTTGTATGTTTCTTTTAAATTTTTTGAAAAGGGCGCGTAAAAATTGCGGATAACTGGTTGCCATTCTTTTTTCCCTTCGGCGATATCATCTAAATTCTGTTCCATTTCAGCCGTAAAATCATAATCAACAATATCTGTAAAATGCTTAACGAGAAGATTATTTACCATTAACCCAATTTCACTTGGTTCAAACCTTCTTTCTTCGTTTTTCTTAACATAACCCCTTATTTGAATAGTTGAAATTGTTGGCGCATAAGTTGAGGGACGGCCAATACCATATTTCTCAAGAATTTTAATAAGCATTGCTTCAGTGTAGCGCTTGGGCGGTTGGGTGAATTTTTGTTCTGACATCACCTTGACTAAAGAAACAACATCTTCTTTGCTTATATCAGGTAAACTATATTTTTTAGATTTAATAGAATATATCTTTAAGAAACCGTCAAATTTTTCTATTTCTCCTTTAGCTCTGAGCTGGTACTTTTTTTGATTAGTGGCTTCAATTGTAATTGAGGTATTTTCAATCTTACTTGGTGTCATTTGGGAGGATATCGCTCTTCGCCAAATTAATTCGTAGAGGCGAAACATATCTTTTTCTAAATATTTTTTTATTGATGCTGGGGTGTGATAGGCGCTTGTCGGCCTGATTGCTTCATGAGCTTCTTGAGCCCCTTTTGATTTTGTTTTAAAGCGACGAGAACCAGCGGTATAATCAGGATTAAAATTTTCTTTAAGATATTTCTGGCATTCGCTCAAAAAGGATTCTGCCAAATTAAGAGAATCAGTTCTCATATAGGTAATTAAGCCAATTGCTCCGCCTTTTTCTAGTTTAATACCTTCATAGAGTTTTTGGGAAAGAAACATCGTTTTTTTAGAAGAAAAGTGAAGGCGAATAGCCGCGTCTTGCTGAAGAGTACTAGTACGATAAGGAGGAAGAGGATTTTTTTTCACCAGTTTTTTTTGAATATCTAAAATAGAATAATTTGCCACTTTAAGATCTTTCTCTATTTCGCCTGCGTCTTTTTTAGTTTTAATGTCAAGCTTTTTAACTGTTTTGTCATTGATTTTACTAAGCTCCGCCAAAAATGATTTTTTGTTTTGATCAGCTTGCGATAAAAGTTCTGTTCCAATTTTCCAATATTCCTCACTCTTAAATACCTTTATTTGTTCTTCTCTTTCACAAATTAAGCGAACAGCAACAGACTGAACTCTTCCTGCTGAAAGTCCTCTAGCAATTTTTTTCCACAAAAAAGGCGAAAGCTTATACCCAACCAATCTGTCAAGTACTCTTCTTGCCTGTTGAGCATTAACAAGCTTCATATTAATTTCTCGGGGATTTTTAAGAGCCCTTAAAATGGCATCTTTGGTTATTTCGTGAAAAACTATTCTTTTTATTTGTTTTTTATCCTTAAGATTGAGTGCCTTAATTATATGCCAGGCAATTGCTTCTCCTTCTCTGTCTTCATCGCTTGCAAGAATGATTATGTCAGCATTTTTTGCTTCTTTTTTAAGCGCTGAAACAGCTTTTCGTGCTTTGGTGGGAATAATATATTTAGGGGAAAAATCTTTTTCTTCATCAATGCCAAGCTCACTTTTAGGTAAGTCGCGAATATGCCCAAAAGAAGACAAGATTTTGTAATCTTTACCCAAAAATCGTTTAATTGTTTTTGCCTTTG
>CAYPPP010000018.1:0-12891 GCA_964412645.1 uncultured Candidatus Saccharibacteria bacterium | reverse complement strand
CAATTTGTTCTTTATTATGGCAGATTTTATAAAGCAGATATCTTCAAAGTTATTGCTAATAAACTTCCTTCTGCAGACTTGAAGGGTACAGGCAATGATCATAACGATGAATCTGAGTTCACTTCTTGGGCTCAAAACATGGGTTATGATATTGAAATCACTTATGGTGACTGTGAAAATGAAGGTACTTTGGCTTGGGTATTGAAACAAGATTTTGATCATGGCATAATTTCAGGAAAAGCTTGGAATTATAACGAAGACCAACTCAAAACTCGCTTCAATTACGACGATACCCAGATTGCTCTCGTTATGTTTTGTCGAGCTGTAGAACAATCAACTCGTCATAAAAACTTTGGTCTTCCTGGTTTTAAAAGACCAGAACTTCGCAAGCTTGGGCTTGTGGATTAGACTAAAAAACCCCGAATAACATCGGGGTCTTTTTTTTGTAAAAATAGGTTTTTAATTTGATCTATAAGGTAATTTTTAAATTTATTTAGTTAAAAAAGTTTTTTTACTTCTTCTGTATCGTCTCGCTACATTAATGCGAGATATTTCCTTCCCCAGCATTGATTGTAATTTAGCATAATCAACGTCAACTTCATGTTTTTTTTCTTTCATTAAATCTTCAACTCTTTTCTTTGCCACCTCTGCTCTTTCAAGATCAATATGCTCTGCTCTTTCAGCTCTGTCAGCCAGAATAATTATACTAAAATTTGGTCTAATTTCTAAAATTCCCGAAGAAATAGAAAGAGAAGTATCATGACTTGTTTCTGTTTTAAGAATAATTTCTCCTGATTTAATGGGCGTAACTATAGGTATATGACCTGCTAAAATAGTTAATATGCCAGTTACGGTCGGAATAGTTGCGCTAATATATTCATCGCTCACAATTACTTTTTCTGACGTTACAATTCTAACATGCAAATGTTTTGCCATAAAAGTATGTTAATTTTCCTTAATTTCTTCTATGCTTCCTTTCATATAAAAAGACAATTCCGGCTCATTATCATGTTTACCATCAATAATTTCCTTGAAGCCTTGAATGGTATCTTTTAGGGAAACATATTTTCCCTCTCTACCGGTAAATTGCTCTGCTACAAAAAATGGTTGAGATAAGAATTTTTGAATTTTTCTGGCGCGCGAAACAATTAGTTTATCTTCATCTGCTAATTCTTCCATTCCGAGAATAGCAATAATATCTTGAAGATCCTTATATCGTTGCAAAGTTTTCTGAACCTCGCTAGCAACAGAATAATGTTTCTCACCAACAATTTCTGGAGTGAGGATTGTTGATCTAGAGTCAAGAGGATCAACGGCAGGATAAATAGCTAATTCAGCTAAAGAACGGGTTAAAACGACAGTAGAATCAAGATGCGAGAAAGTTGTTGCGGGAGCTGGATCCGTTAAATCATCAGCCGGAACATAAACTGCTTGAACAGAAGTAATAGAACCTTTTTCTGTTGATGTAATTCTTTCTTGAAGTTTGCCCATTTCTGTGGCAAGCGTAGGTTGGTATCCAGCCGCTGAAGGCATTCTGCCTAAAAGCGCTGATACTTCGGAACCTGCCTGTGTAAAGCGAAAAATATTATCAATAAAAAGCAAGAGGTCTTTACCTTCTTTATCTCTAAAATATTCTGCCATAGATAAAGCTGCCAAGGCAATCCTTGCTCTTGCTCCGGGGGGCTCGTTCATCTGACCAAAGACCAGGGCTGTTTTGTCTAAAACTCCAGATTCTTTCATTTCTCGATATAAATCATTTCCCTCCCTGCTTCTTTCTCCAACTCCGGCAAATATAGAATATCCTCCGTGTTCGTGGGCAATATTTCTTATTAATTCTTGAATTATAACAGTCTTCCCAACACCCGCTCCACCGAAAAGACCAGTTTTGCCACCTTTTAAGAAGGGGCAAATAAGATCAATAACTTTAATCCCTGTTTCCAAAACCTCTAAATCTATTTTCTGATCAACAAATTTCGGCGCTGAACGATGGATAGGATATCTTTCTTTAGTTATTGGTTTTTCTTTGCCGTCAATCGGATCGCCGACTACATTAAACATTCTTCCTAAAACAACATTTCCCACTGGCACGGTAATTGGTTCTCCTAGGGCAATTACTTCTTGACCTCTCAGCATGCCATCAGTTGAACTCATAGCAATCGCTCTCACTTGACCTGATCCTAAATGTTGTTGAACTTCTAAAATTATATCACTATCTTTAATTTTTAGGGCCTCGTTAATGTTGGGCAAAGATTCTTTAAAAAAAACATCAACAACAGGACCAATTATTCGAGACACCTTTCCAAAAACAGATGATTTGTTCATATAAAGTTATATAGAAAATAAATTATTAGTCTATTTAATTATTCAAAGGTTATCGCACCAGAGGCAATCTCTAAAATCTCCTGAGTTATAGATGCTTGCCTGGCTTTGTTAAACGAAAACGTAAGATCGTCAATCATATCAGAAGCATTTTCGGAAGCATTCTTCATTGTTATCATTCGAGAAGAGTGTTCGCTAGCATTTGCCTCAAGTAAACTTTGATAGAGCTGTATTTCTACTAAGTGCGGTAAAATTTCGTTTAAGACACTATTGGTATCGGGTTCAAATAAACAAACAGCTAAACTTCTGTTTTGAATAGTTTTTTCATTTTCATTCTTTTCTATTCTGTCAATTAACTCATAAAGTGCTTTTTCTGAAACTGGCAAAAGTTTTCTTGCCATAACTTCATATTTAACAGAAGAAACAAAATCAGTATAGATAAGACTAACCTGATCATAGCTTTTGTCAATAAAGCCGTTAATTGCTAAGCGACTGAAAGGAAAAACCTGTTCAATTGATGGTTTCTCTGAAATATCCGTAAAACTAGCTATATATTTATCATAATTTTGCTTAATCTTTTTTTCCGCCTTTTTTCCAATAGTAATAAAATTTATTTCCGCTTCCGAATGCGTCTTTACAAATTCATCAACTTTTTTAAAAACACTACTGTTATAGCTGCCGCAAAGACCTTTGTTGGAAGCAAATACTATAACAAGAATTTTTTTTACTTCTCTGTCTTCCAAGAGAGGATGGCTTGCTTCCTTTTCTCGTCTAATGTTTACTAAAAGTTCTAAAGCAATTTTAGCGTAAGCCCTTGTATCTAACGCTTGTTTCGTGGCTCGCTTCATCTTATAAGAGGACACCATTTCCATAGCTCCTGTAATTTTTTTGATGCTCTTAACTGATTGAATTCTTTTTTTAATTGTCTTTGTTTGAATCGGCATTACTTTCGCTTTTTACAAATTCTTTAATCGCTTGTTTTAATTCTTCTTCTATTTCTTTATTCCAATTTTTGATTAATTTGTCTAAGATTTTTCTTTTACTTGTATTGAGGAAATTGAAAAATTTTTTTTGCCAATCTTTAATTTTATTAAGATCAACGGTATCAAGAAAGCCGTTATTAATAGCATAAATAATTGCGATTTGGTGACTTGCCGATAAAGAAAAATATTGTGGCTGTTTCAATGTTTCAATAATTCGAGCTCCTCTGTTAAGCTGTTCTTTTGTTTTAGAATCTAAATCGCCAGCAAACTGAGCAAAAGCTTCAAGTTCTCGATATTGAGCCATATCAAGTTTCATCTGACCAGCTACTTTCTTCATTGCCTTGAGCTGAGCATTACCACCAACACGAGAGACAGATGTTCCAATATCTAACGCCGGGCGAATACCCTTATTAAAAAGATTGCTCTCTAAAAATATTTGACCATCAGTAATTGAAATAACATTTGTTGGAATATACGCAGACACATCGCCAGCCTGAGTTTCTATAATTGGTAAAGCCGTAACAGATCCTCCGCCTGCCTCTTTATTTCGCCTGCAAGCTCTTTCCAATAACCTAGAATGAAGATAAAAAACATCACCGGGATAGGCTTCTCTTCCAGAAGGTCGTCTCAAAAGCAAAGAAATTTCGCGGTAGGCCTGAGCATGCCTAGAAAGATCGTCATATACAATTAAAACATCTTTTCCTTGATCCATAAAAAATTCAGATAAAGCCGCTCCAGAATAAGGAGCAATATAAGAAAAAGATGCTGGATCTCCCACTCCAGCGACAATAACTGTTGTGTATTCAAGAGCGCCGACTTCTCTGAGCTTAGCGACAATGCGAGCTACTTTAGATTTTTTCTGTCCAATAGCCACATAAATACAAATCATATTCTGGTTTTTCTGATTAATAATCGTATCAATCGCAATGGCTGTTTTTCCTGTCTGACGATCACCAATAATTAATTCTCTTTGACCCCGACCAATTGGGATCATTGAATCAATAGACATGATGCCCGTTTGGACTGGTTCGCTAACTGGTTCACGCGCCATTATGCCTGGAGCGTTTTTTTCAATGGGATAAAATTTAACTGATTTAATTTCTTTTTTCTCTTTATCAATCGTTTGTCCTAAGGGATTAACAACTCTTCCTATCATCTCCACGCTTGCAGGAAAAGATAATACTTTTTTTGTTCTTTTAACAATATCTCCTTCTTTAATACGCTCACAATCACCAAGTAAAATAGTTCCCACAGAATCTTGTTCTAAATCAAGAGCTACTCCCAAAATATTATTAGGAAATTCAAGCGTCTCAAATGACTGGCAGTTTTTAAGACCACTTAAACGAGCAATACCATCACCAACTTTAATAACTTCACCAACCTCATCAATGTCAATTTCCGGTTTAAAATCACTAAGCTGTTTTTTTAAGTTTTTAATTAAATCTTCTATGGGCATATTTTAATATTATTTTTTAAGCGTATTTTTAAGTTTAGTAAACTGATTTCCAACACTAGCATTAAAGACACTTTCTTGATAATAAGCAATAAAACCTCCCTTTATTTCTTTGTTTATGTTTATATCAATATTGGATTTGTCAGGCGCGCCAATGAATTTTTTAATTTCTTGAATACTTTTTTGGGAAACTGATTTAAACAATGTAATCTGTAATCTATTTTCTCTTTTTTGTTTTTGCGCCTTCCTTTCAAGTAATTGTATAATGCTTGATAATTGATACATTTTTCTATTGTCTTTTAGAAAATCAATAAAATTTTTTGTTGTCTGTTTTGTTTTACCTGGATGCTGTTTCTCAGATTGAATTAATGCTTGTGTTGTTTTTTCTATGGAGGATGTCATGTTTTCGTTTTAATCATTTCTTCGATAAAATTTTGGTTTTGTTTTGTGTTAAATCTTCCTTCCAAAAATTGTTCTGCTGCAAGAATAGATAGCTCTATCGTTTCTTTTTTCATATCTGCCATCATTTCCTTTTTTTTGTTCTGAATTTCTTTTTCAGCTTTTTGGACAAATTGATTGCTTCTTTCCTGAGATTTTTCATCAGCTTTTTGAATTATTTCATCATGCTGTTTTTGCGCTCCAGCAATAATTTTATTGGCTTCTGTTCTGGCTCTTTTTATCTCTTCTTTGTATTTCTCTTTAGCCATATTCAACTCACTTGTGGCTTTCTCAGCATCGTCAAGTCCTTTTTTAATATTCGTTTGTCTTTCTTTCAAGACCTTTTGAATGGGAGAAAAGGCAAATTTTTTTAATACAAAAAAAACAATGCCAAAATTAATTAATTGCGCCAAAAAAATTTTCCAATTTATGCCTAAGTTTTTAACAATCGGATCAAAAATGTCCATAATGAAAATAATGCAATACTACTATTATGTTTTTCTCTACATCATAAATGCAACAACCAGCGCGTAAATAGCAGAAGTTTCCGCTAACGCTGCTCCCAAAATCATCATAGGAAAAATGCGTCCGGATACTTCCGGATTTCTACCAACCGCTTCAAGGGCTTTTCCTATTAAATAACCTTCTCCCAATGCCGATCCTAACATAGAAAGGGTACAAACACCCTTTGCGATATATCTTGCTGCTTCTGGATCCATATTTTTATATAATATTAAATTAAAAATTAAACTGTTAATTACAAAATAACTTAGTTAAGAGCTATTGCTGTTTTGATCTAATGCTAAATTTAGATAAACCGCGCTCAAAACCGCAAAAACCATTGCCTGTAATCCGCCGACCAATAATGTCTGGATAAGCAATAATGATGGCGCTATAAATCCTAGAGAACTCATCACAACCACCATTAAAACCTCTCCGGCAAATATATTACCAAAAAGACGCAAGGAAAGAGAGATAATTTTAGCAAATTCTCCTACAATATCAAGCAAACCCATTATGAAATTAATAATGGAAATAAATCCTTGCCCAATACTTTCTTTAAATCCTAAAAAGATTTTTTTAAATTGAATGTACTTGCCTAAGTGATGGAAAAATCCATTAGATTTAATACTTGCAATCTGAGAAACAAAAACCATTAAAACAGCTAACGCTAAAGTGGTGTTAAAATCAGTTGTCGCTGTCCGAAATAAAGCAACATTGTTTATGGTTATTGAAGTTAAACCAGGTATTAATGTTATTGTATTCAATAAAGTGAAAAATAAAAAAATACTGCCTATAATAGAAAGTAATTTTTCGGATTTTTCTCTGTTGTTGGTAATTTGATCAAGGAGTCCAACGACTGCTTCTATTACGAGCTCAAAGCATAATTGAACTTTACTTTGCGATCTTAGGCGAAGATGTTTTTTCAAAAAAAATACAAAACCTATAACTAAAACAACCACCAACCAGGTTGACATCATAGAATTAGTTATAGGTAAACCTGCTATATAAAAAACCACATCAGGATATAGCTCGGGAATTGATTGTGTTATTCGTAAAAAATCCATACTTATTTTTGTTCTCGTTTAATCTCTTTATCTATCTTTTTGATTTGCTTGTTGAACTTAAGAAATTTAATCAAAATAATTGACCAAGAAAATATCAAGGCGACAATCATAAAAATGATTATTAGTTTTGGATGCATGTCTTTTTCAATTCCAATTTTCTTTCCATAGTAAGCCGCCAATAAAGCAGGTCCACCAATGATAACAATCATTTGGAGCATAAATTCAAATGAATATTTTTGCAATAAATCTCTTTCTTGAATTATTTTTTTCGAATGTTCTTGTTTGTTTTTTTTATTATATTGTTCCATAACTTAGATGGTTATAAAAATACCAATTCTTTATTATATATAAACACACCTCTCTGTCAACGATAGAAGTTGTTGTGTTTATCTCCAATTTTTTAAAATTACAAAATTTAATTGAAAAAAATCGCCTAATTGACGGTTTTTTTCGTTTCTCGTTTTCCTTAATTTAACTCTTTTTATTGTCTTAAATTTCGAATCAAAGTGTTTATAAAATTAAAATCTTCGTTTCCTTCTAAAACTATATCAAAATTCTTTTTATAGTCTCTTATTGATTTACTGTAATCAAAATTCAAAAAACCTATTTTTAATAAATTAGAATAATCAAAACCCTTAATCATCCCTAAATCTCCAAGACTGTCTCCCAATAAAATAACATTTTTTCTGTTTTTGATTAATTTATAAATTTCAGGGATTTTCTTTAAGACTGTTTCGTCTTTATTCATACAATGAATTATTGGTCCTTTTGTTGAAACCGCTTTTTCATTATCATCCCAATTAAACTTATTCGTTACATAAAAAATATTGAGATAATCTTTTCTAATTTTCCGGAAAAATAATTGTATTGCGTCGCCGCAACCACTTGCAGAAAAAATAATTAAAGGAATGTTGTTTTTATAAAGGAAATCTAAAAATTTTGAAACACCTTCTCTAAATTTAACATGACCATTTTCAACAATATCTTCTAAGTCTGATTTAGATAATCCTGATTCTATCAATAATTTATTGTGAGTTTCCCACCATTCTTGCATCGCTCTTTTTTTCTCCGATAAAGAAACATTTGGATCCAGTTCAATATGGTGATATTTATTAAATAACTCATGAGCTTTTTCTGCATATCCCGCCGCTAAATGATTGCCATCTCTAAGTATAGAGATAATAGAAGGAATCTTGGCTCCATTTATAGCTCCATAAGTTAAGGTTCTGTCAAAATCGGATAAGATATGTAAGTTTTGATAACTTGTTTTTTTTATTTGATCCTTTAATTTTTCGAATTTTTCGGAATTTGAAATTATAACCTTCATAATATAAATTTTGATTATTTATGTACTATTTTGATCGAAGCTTGAATAACCAACCAAACAAGCTAAATCCTTTTTTCTCTTTTACTGTTTCTTCGCGAAGCTCTCCCGTAATTTCTTCCATAGTTTGAATTTGTTCATCAAGCGAAGCACCATCAGGTGAATTTTTAATTTGCGTTCTTAATTCTTTAAGTTTTGTTAAGTTTTGAAGATTATTTTCTAAGCGATTTTCTACGATTTTTAATTGCTTGTAATTTGGTCCGATAAAAAATTTAGCGAAACCGCCTCTTTTTTGCACAGTTTGCAAGGCACCTTCAGCTTCTTCTTGAGTTCTATTTTGATTTTGGGCAATAACTCTAACTTGATCACCAATTCCTTGATTATTAGTGGCTATTCTTTCCATTTCTTGTATGGCATTGGCAACGCGACTCCTTCTTGAGATCGCTTTTTTATTTGCACCCTGTGATGTCTCTGCCTTGTCTTGATCTGTCTTCTTCTCTGATTCCAATTTTTTGATATCTGTGTCTGGTTTATGAATTTTTTGTTGACTTTGATCAGTTTCTTCTCGTTTTCCCGAATTTTCAATATCCACACCTGTTTTATCAATACCTTGTTGATTTTGCGCAGCACTACCAAAGACTGGCACTAATAATATTGTTGTTGTAAATAAGATCACAAATATTTTTTTCATATATATTTTAATTAAATTAACAATTATTATTTAATTTTACATGAACATTTTATCATTTTTATATCAGAAACGCAAAATGAGCGCTATTTAACAGCACTCATTAAAGGCAATCAAATTCATTGATTAAAAGATGTTAATATAAATCCATAATAAAACTAAGCTACGCTGTAGAAGGCCTTTGGTTAAAATGTTGACTTTTTAAAATTTTATAGTATAAAGAATATGTAAGATTATTTAATTTGAATTTGCTTTCCGCTTTTTGAAAGGCGGTTTTAATTTTTTCATGGAAATAAGAAACATTGCAATTATTGCTCATGTTGATCATGGCAAGACAGCTCTTACTGACGCTTTGATGCAACAAACAGGAATGTCTGAAATAGGGGAGAGTATGGATAGCGATACGCTTGAAAAAGAAAGAGGTATAACGATTTACTCAAAAAACACTTCTGTCTATTATAAAAAAACAAAAATTAATATTGTAGATACGCCGGGTCATGCTGATTTTGGTTCAGAGGTTGAACGTGTTTTGCGCTCTGTAGACTCTGTTCTTTTGGTTGTTGATGCACAGGAGGGTCCGATGCCTCAAACAAAATTTGTTTTAAAAAAATCACTTGATCTTGGGTTAAATCCAATCGTAGTATTAAATAAAATAGATAAGCCCGCTTCAAAACCTGATGTTGTGCAAGAAATGGTTTATGAACTTTTTCTTGATTTAGGAGCAAACGATAAACAGCTCGATTTTATAACAATCTATACAATTGCTCGCAGTGGCGTTGCTAAAAAGAGCTTAGGTGATAATTCAAAGGACCTAACTCCTCTTTTAGATACTATTTTAAAAAGCGTTCCGGTTTCTTCAGATGAAAAACTTAGAAATATGCCGTTGCGCATACAGCCATTTAATCTTGCTTACGATAATTTCTTGGGACGACTTGCTGTTGGAAGAATCTACGAAGGAAAAGTGATAGATGGCACAGAAATAATCATTAAAAACTCAGAAGGAAAAATTCGTAAAGGAAAAATTTCAAAATTATTTACCTTTGAGGGACTAAAAAGAAAAGAGGTTAAAGAAGCATCGGCTGGAGATATTGTAATGGTTGCTGGTCTACCAAATATATTTATTGGAGAAACTATCTGCATGAATCCCGACCAAGATAGCTTGCCAGCCATTCACATTGACGAACCAACCATCTCATTAAATTTACTTATAAACAACTCTCCTTTTGCTGGAAAAGACGGAAAATATGTTACAAATAGGCAACTCAAGGAAAGACTAGAAAAAGAACTAGAGGTTAATGTTGGTTTAAAAATTGATTTTTCTGCTATTGACCATTATAAAATTTACGGTAGAGGCGAGATGCATATTGCAATCTTGCTTGAGAACATGCGTCGCGAAAGCTATGAGATGCAAATATCACAACCACGTGTAATTATAAAAGAAGAGAATGGTATAAAACTTGAACCCTTTGAAGAAGTTACCATAGATGTTCCTGAAGAAATGGCAGGAACTGTCATAAAAAGACTTTCTAGCAGATCTGGCAACATGATAAATATGGTACCAAAACATGGAAATGTGAAAATTGTATTTGAAATTCCGACCAGAGGATTGCTTGGATATAGAAATGAATTTGTGGTTGATACCAAGGGAAAGGGGATTATATATACTCAAGTTATTGGATTCCAACCTTACGTAGGAAAAATTAAGAAAACCGATATCGGATCAATGGTTTCAATGACTAGTGGAAAGGCGCTCGGATTTTCTCTCTGGAATCTTCAAAATAGGGGAGCTTTATATATTGGAGCTAGTACTCAAGTATACGAAGGAATGGTTATTGGAAATGCATCCAAGGGACAAGACATGGCCGTCAATCCAACAAAAGGAAAACAATTAACCAATATACGTGCCGCTGGTTCTGACGAAGCAATTAATTTAACGCCCCCCGTAAAACTAACTCTAGAAAAAGGCATGAGTATTATGAACGAAGATGAATACCTAGAAATAACTCCAAATAACATTCGATTGAGAAAGCAATTACTGACCGAAAACGAAAGAGTTCAAAAAGCCAGAAGAAAACAAACTTAAGTATTTTTTTATTAAAAAATAATGTTACTAAGTAACACCAAAATATTGCCAAGCCTACATACACAAAGCATCTCAAATGAGATGTTTTTTGATATTATTTTTTATATAGTCACTGAATCACTACACATTTTAATTTGCTTGACCCCTTGCTCAAGGTCAAAGATATTTTAAATAACTCAATAAAGGACTGAGTTATTTAAATTTACATAAATATCTACATTCACATATTAATTTCTTGCTCTTTCCCTATAAAAAAAGACAGGGCAAAAGCCCTGTCTTTTAATTTTTGTAAATCGATCGTTAGATGCGAGTTACGTTTGTTGCGTTTGGTCCTTTATTAGAATCAGCTTTTTCAAAAGAAACTTTGTCTCCTTCTTTTAGCTCTTCGAAGCTGATCTCTTGAACCTCGTTTCTGTGAAAAAACAAGTCCTTATCTTCACCTTCGACAGTGATAAAACCAAATCCTTTGTCTCCAACAATTGTTTTAATTTTTCCTTCCATAGTGATATATGTGTTTTTTTAACTCAATTAACATTTTTAAGATTTTACTCTAAAGCTTAGTTCTCGAATAAACTCGACTAAATTTTTACCGATAACTACCTTGTTTAATAAGATTAACATCTCTTTTATGAACTGTCAACAGGATATGTCTTGTTTGCAAAAAAAATGTTAAATTTTATTAGCTGTTTAACTTTTTTGCTTTCTCTTTTAACATAATAATTCTCTTAATCTCAAATCACTTCGCATTTTTATAATACTTCGTTTTTCTTTTTACCAATAGAAATGCCTAACCAGATACCAAGGCCAAATAATTCAATGCATCCCAAAATAAGATCAATCGTTGGCGAGAAGAAATATCCTCTGTCAGACATTAAAAATCCAATCAACTGAATAATGAATATGAGCGCTATAACTATTATTATAATACTTGTTTGTTTTTTCATAAATTTTAAACTCAAATTAACAAATAAATTAAGTGATTTAGTTGTTTGATTTAATGTGCGGCGGTATTAGAGATTTAATGCTTTTATTTCTTTTTTGTTTAATAAGTAAGGTAATATTGCCAATTGTGCCAACTAAAAATCCTACTGGACACACAATGATTGCTATAATAAAGAATAAGGGCTCATCTGGTAAACCAATTCCCTCCCAAAAGTTTTGTCCAAAAAGATAAATAAATAAACCATAAATAAAATTATGTAGAATGATGCTAACGGGCATTCCAATAACAGAAAATCCCGTGAGTAATAAAAACCTTTTCGACCATTTTTTTGTTTCTTTCTTTATGGTTAAAAATATTAAAATTGCGCCAAGAAGAAGGGATATAATTGCAAGAGCAACAAATAACGGCCATAGAGGGCGTCTGATAGAAACTGACATTGGAATAAAAATATAAGTTACCGCTATAGCAAAAGTTATAACCAATATCCAAAATATCTTTATCGGCGAAAATCCTTTTCTTTTAATTAATTTTTTCATATTTTCATTATATCATAAAAAAGCAATCCATAAAAACAAGTTGCTCAAAAATTGTTTATGATTTTTACTTATGCTTTTTTTTAGCTTTCTCTTCAAGCATGATCCTTTTGATCTCAAGACGTTTTGCGGTTTTATGAGATTTTGTTTTTCTTTTTGGTACTATTCCTTTTTTTCTTTTTGCCATATATTTTTTCAAGAACCTTCCCGACTTAATATCGGTAGGGTTTTTGTATGAGTATTTTAATTAACAGATAAATTATATACAGATTATATCATAAATTTTCTTTATGTGTAAGAATAAATCTTGCCTGGCGTCTCTCTTTTCAATCAGAAGAAACGCAAAAGAGACTTTTTCAAAATTAGTACGGGAGAATTGAGAAAAGTGGTATATTAGTTTTATAAAAAAATGCCGATCATCCGTCGACACCATCTTGATATTATAATTGTGAATTGTGACAATCGGAAAGGAACCAATCAATAAGTTTTTTGCGATGTTGGTCAATAGACCACAAATTTTTATTCTTAAATAAATTTGAATTGAGGCTCTCGAATTTCT
>CAYPPP010000017.1:0-13628 GCA_964412645.1 uncultured Candidatus Saccharibacteria bacterium | reverse complement strand
AATATTTTTTTGTTGTTTCTGAAAAGATAAATTCCGTGTATGTAGAAAAGAAACAAAGTCTGCCAAGGCAACTTTCTCCTCATTTGATAATAACGAAACACAAAAAGAATCTTGCCCAACGATTCGTTTTATTGTAGGTGCCACCAAGCCCTCAAGCCAAGCAAACATTTTTTCTATTCCATCACTCTTTTTGCCAGTATTCTTGTCTTTGACAACATAGAGATCATGTTTGGCTGCGACCCTACTAATTTTTGTTTTAAAAGGAGTATTCTTGCGGCGGTATGCATAAATATATTCTGGTTTATCAGACATCTCAAAACTTCTTAAATAGAATTGAGGAACATAATGACATAGCATGATATTAAAATTGTTCTCTTAATTATTTTGTCCTGTCCCTTTTGTATTCCTTGCATCTACCTTCGCCAATAAATCAAAAAATCCAACAAGATTCCTGACGGCTTCGAATGCTTCAAAAGAGAAAGCTTTTTACCGTACTCTTTTTTAAATATCTTTTGGGGTTTTATGATTCTTTGTTTTGAGGCTTGCTTCATGTTTGTCCTGCTCCCGGCAAATCTTCTTAAATTCTTTTTCCTGATCTTTTGGTATAGGTTTATAAACCGCCTTGAATGCTAGTAACAAATTCATTGCCATATCATAAGCGTCATTGTCAGAAATTTCTTTGCCAGATTCCTTTTTATAAATTTCTTTAAATTCTTGTATGGCTTGTTTTGAGATTGTTATTTTTTTGTCCAACATCAATAGTGGATATTTTATAAGTACTTCTTTTTTTGTAATAAGGGAAAGTATCGGCAGAAGTCTCTGCACGAATAAATTCTTTTGTTTCTGATTTTCTCTAGGGAGCGTCCTCCGCCTCTATTGAGCAATGCTAAAAAATTTATTAATATTAATATCTTCATTGCCTTGCTCTACTAATTCAAATTGGAAGTTTTTGTTTAATTTAAATTTAATAAGCCGGGCATCTATGGCTTCAATGTTTTCTTTATTCATCCTATCAAAAACACTTTCTTTATATTGTGTGTCTAGATTTTGGGCAAGATGTTTCCCCTTACTTTCTATAATATAAACAAGCTCTAATGAACTATCTTTTTTCTTTTTTGCTACTATGAAATCTGGGAGGATTTTCCCTTTTCTCCAGCCACGAATCGCATACCATCTTCTACTGTCAGCTACATTGCGCACCCACCACACAACACTCTCCTTATTGTCAATTAAATTAGCAACTTTTCTCTCTAGTGAATTCATTGATAATATATCCGACTTCTCAAAAAGATTCAGGCTATATGTTTCAATGCCTTCTGGGTATATTTCATTCTCTTTTGGTAACGAATATCCCAAACTCTCATCTGCGCAAACAGCCAAGATTAATTTCTTATTCTTTATTAGGGAATCAAAAATTCCCTGTTCTTGTTTGAATTTATCAAATGACAATTTTTTAATAATTTCATAAGTAATAAATCCGCTGTTTGCTGTTATCTTTTTTCCGTTCTTATATTTTTTACATTCCCTAATAAAAACATTAGCTAAGTCGAAGGCAATAAAAGCATTATTAACTACATCAGCTATTCGGCGCGTTAAATATGAGATTTCGAATATCCCACCCTCTTCTTCGTCTAAAGATTTTTTTCTAGCTCTTTCTAAATCAATTAAAATCTCATAAGTAATTTGTTTTTTATCAAGTAGCGGAAGAATTTTTCCTTTCAACCATTGACTATAATTTTCGTTTTCCCAACTAATTTTAGGATTGACATCAATATCATAAGAAAATCTACGATAATCCGTATTTTCTTTAACCATCCAAATCGGCAAATATAATGACTCTGGATATTTTTTAAGAATTTCTGCTTTAATTTTTGTTTTAATTTTCCTTGAACCAGTTGGCCCAGATTCCGGGCTTATATTTTGAACCAAATCGCCTAGTCCTTCTTGCTCAAATCCTCTTTGTATATTCTTTAATACATCTACCGTATCTCCCTGATTAAAATAAACATAGCTTTCATCAAGCTCTTTAACTCCTGTCTTTTTAGCATACGGCTGACGCAAAATCCTGCCAACCAACTGCGTCATTGATTGTTCTGATTTCGCATTTGGTATCACGCCTAAAATATAAGCAAACGAACAATCCCAACCTTCTTTTAATGCCTCTTTGGTAATGATGTATCTAATTTCACTTGATTCTGATAAAAGTTTTTCTTCTTTTATTTCGTCCAGCTCTGCGGACTTAACAGCAATTTCATATGCCGGGACTCCTTGCTCTATTAAATATTCGCGAATATCTTCACTATGAACCTTGCCTTTTTCGCGCTGATCCTTACCCGTTCTTTCTGCCTGGATAAGAACAATTGGTCTGATATAAATTCCTTTATTATTGTTTAATTTG
The DNA here is from genome assembly GCA_964412645.1 of uncultured Candidatus Saccharibacteria bacterium. Classification (GTDB taxonomy): domain Bacteria; phylum Patescibacteriota; class Minisyncoccia; order JBAYJV01; family JBAYJV01; genus CAYNNF01. The sequence goes on along the minus strand of CAYPPP010000017.1, from coordinate 11,230 downwards.
ATTCCTTCCTTTTCTAATGCCTCTCTCTTTTTTTTCATTTCATTTATCATCTCATGCCAATTTCCGCTGATAGTCGGAGAATGTAAATGTAGATCAAGCTTGATCATTTCTTCTTTCTCAAGTTGCCTTCCAGTAATTTCTGGTAAAAAAACATTCATTTGTCTGCGTTCTTTTGGTGTCGCTGATAACCCGATAATCATTGAGGGATTTAGCCCGTCAAGTGTATCCTTGGCAATGTCTGAAAACATAGTGTGAAATTCATCAACAATAATGAAGGGATTCAATATTCTTATTGCGTTGCCCATACTTGTCTTTACAATTTTTCTATTGAACAAATTGTCTGGTATAAAGTCTAAATTAGGAACTTTCTCTAAAAGTTTTTCATGCTGATCGAATTGATTATCTTGCGGGAAAAAATCAATATAACCACCGCTATCTTGGAATATTTTCATATTCTCTTTTGTCTTTCTGCCCGCTGACTGAATCATCAACATTAAAATTACCAAATTATTTTCTGCATCCTGACGGCGCAAAGGTTTTCCTTTCTCCAAAATAATAGTTTTATTACCACTACACTGATCTAGCCATTGGCGATAAACATGATTTTTATCTTTCAACTTTTCTATTGTTTGCCGGTAAATTGTTTCCCTGTGAGTAATCCAAACCACAAGGCCAGTTCTTTTCTTGGCAAATAAGTTTTGATACTCACGAATAGCTTCAATCGCCAAAAGAGTTTTCCCACCCCCTGTTGGAATCTTCAAACAAAAACGGGGATAGTATTTACCTAACCCGTTTTTTGGTCTGTCTGCAAAGTGCGAAAATCCTAGATTATTGTAGGTGGCGTCAACATAAGTGATAGAATTTCTTAAACTATCTTCTAATTTTTCTATTGCACTCTTTTGTTTCTCTGCCTCAATATAAAAATTCTTAAACGCTTCAACAACTTCTATTTGATAATTTTTTAAAATCATATTTATTTCTTCTCAAAAAGATTATAAGGAATGCTTACGAAATCAATATTAAATTTTGCTAAATATTCCTCATCTAAAAAGCAAGCGGGTGCATAAACAATTTTCTTCCCTCCGTCTTTTTTGTTAATTTTTTCTGCCCACTCAAGAGTAATTGCTAAATCTTTCAACTTTTCTTTATCTTTTTTATATATAAGATAAACTGTTTGGCCGTTTATCCTGCCGACAAGATAACTCTTCTCATTGATTGATTTTTCATTATCCATTGTCTTGCCAGTTGCTAAGTAATAAACATACTTGGCGAACTCCTTATAAGTTGGCAGGTTGCCCGTTAGAATAGAATCCGCATCGATTTGCGAACCAAGCTTCACATACGAAAAACCAACATCTATTTTATCTCTCTCTATCACGCGCTTAACGCGCTCTCTAGTAATTTCGTGAACATATCTAAATCCTGCCTTATATGCTGGTTTATCTTTTTTTATTTTTTCTGGAAGTTGGACCAAAATAAATTTTCTATCCCCATTATCTTCTTTATTTAATTCCAAAACCGCTTGGGCCGTTGTGCCGGAACCAGCGAAAGAATCAAGTATGATTGATTTTTTATCAGAGCCACAAGCAGAGTCAATCAATAAACGAATTAATGATGGTGGTTTTGGATAATCAAAATACAAATTACCATTAAATAACTTTTTGAACTCATTCACTCCGCTTGTAGTTGTTATGTTTGTAATAACATCTTTTAGGTTGGCAGTATCGTATTCTCTAATCTTAGTAAATATTTTCATCCCGTCTTTCGTTTTGACAAATTTAAGTTCCTCTTTTTCGTTAGTAATCTTTTTCTTACTCCATCGCCACGCATGAAAAAAATGAATGCCATCATTATTCTTCTTCGGCTGAATTTTAACAAAACCAATAAAGCTTAAAGATTGACTGATATCTGAAAATTTTACTTCTTTGGTCTTAAAATTATAGTGGATGTCGAAAACAAGATTCGGTCGCGTTTCTTCATTAAATACTGAGTTAGTATTGTGAAGTTCATTTTTTACCACAAAAGCACCATTATCATCATTTTCAGCCTCATAGTTAAACCCCTTATAACTACTAGGCATTAATGATTTTAACATTTCTACAGACACCTTAAACAAATCTACATTTTTTATATTCTTCGCATAGGCTATGATATATTCATATGTTTTAGCGGCACCAACTCCAGAGATTTGTCTTCCTTTCAAATTATTTATCCAACAAAATGTATTTAGATAATTCTCTGGCTCAAAGATTTCGTTCATTAAGCTTTTTAGGTAATGACCCTCATTATCATCAATACTAATAAAAATAATTCCATCATCGTCTAATAGCTCTTGGAGTAGCTTTAATCGTGGCGTCATCATGCAGAGCCACTTATCGTGTCGGGTTAGATCGTCTATGCCCACTATCTTGCCCATCCAATCTTTTATAAGAGGACTATTTGATTTATCATTAAAGACCCAGTTTTCATTTCCGGTATTATACGGCGGATCAATATAAATACACTTTATTTTACCTTGGTATTTTGGCAATAAACTTTTTAACGCAACTAAATTGTCCGCTTCAATAACTAAATTTTCGTCTTCGTTTTTGCCCTTAACAGACAATTTCTTATCCTTTTCTAATATCTGATATGGGACAGACAAGTGGTGATTCCAGACAGAACTTTTTCCTTTAAAATTTATTGAGGCCATATTTTTATAAATTATTTTATTTTTACTTTAAACTTTGAGGATTAATATTTTATCCATGCTTTTATTATACATCAAATGCCATCTTTTATCATAATCAAAAGCGAAGTCATCTGTATCGTAAATGTCTTAAACTAAAAACACCCGCTGAGGGTGTCTTGTCTTTAGTTATTTTGTAGAGCACATCAATAATCATAGAGACTATAATCAAACTAATAAACACAAACCTCTATCTCTATACCTAACTCATCTCTCAACCACTCTTGAGCATCATATACGCTCCCTATCTCATCAATCAGCCCACTCTCTTTAGCGTCTTGGCCAAGCATAGTAGAACCGTCAGCCAATGCTTCAACTATTTCAATATCTATATTTCTATTTGTGGCTATGTTCTCTACAAAAATATCATGCAACTTCATCACATCTCTCATAAAAAGCTCTCTTTCTTCTTCTGTTAATTCTTTGTCCGGGTCTCCTGTATTTTTAAATTTGCCCGATGATAACTGCTGATAGATTATGCCTTCGTATTCATTCTGTTCAGAGTAGTCTAAATAAGATGCTGTTACTCCAATTCCTCCCACGTCAGACATCTCACTGGCGAATATAACGTTTGCACCAGAAGCTATGAGGTAGCCCCCAGAAGCCGCACCTTCCCTTATCACTGCCACAGTTGGCTTTGTAGTCCTTCTCAGAGCGTCCATGATTTCTTCGGATGCTACGGGATATCCTCCATAAGAATCTATCTCTACGATTATTGCTTTTATATTATCATCTTCTTCTGCTACATCAATGTATGCGACTATCTCTTCTGACGATGCTAAATCTAATTCTTCTTCTAAGTAAGAAGATTCTATTGAATAAGTAACTATTTCTCCTTGTATTTTAATTAATGCTATGTTGCTTCCCGCAGGACAGCTAGCGGATCCAAGATAAAGCTTCCCTTGGTTATACCAAAAGATTGCCATAGTTAAAACTATACTGATTAGGAAAAGGGTTTTAAGAATTGTTTTTATTTTTGGTTTCATAGATAGAGTATTCTTACTTTTAGCGTAGCTCTATTTTTTAAAAATTCAAGGAAAAAAGCGAAATAAATAAGAGTTGGCCGGTTCAAGTATCGCAAACGCACAGATATTTTTCCCCTTAAAATTTTCTGTGGAGAGTATGCCATATTTCAAAGACTGATTTACTCCATATTGAAGACATGCTTATCCCGTAGAGTAATAAAAAAACCAGTATACCGATTATATTTGGCCAACCGAAAATCATAGAAAGACTTAGAGATATTAAAACAGAAATCAAAAAAGGGTAAAATCTGTGACCTAAAAGAATATGGAGAAATGGCGTGAACATATTTTTAATTTCATTATTTCTAAATGAAACCAATTCCTAATTCTACTTCTTGATTTTTTGTCCAACGGATCGCTTTCTCTTCAGTAAAAAATAGACGGTATAAATTATCATTCCTAAAAAAGTCAAAGCTTGGACGCCTGGAGCTATATCTCTCTGGAAATTGGGGAACACTAAAAGTATTAAGAATAAAGCTACAAGCCATGTACTAAATAATTTCCAAAGAACATAGGGGTAATAGGGCTTTTCGGTTCCATTGTCCTTGTCTATATTTTTTTCTATTTCATCAGACATTTTTTTAGATTACTTATAAATTATTCTCTGTGGCAGGCAACACAAAACCCGCCACCAGGATAGCCTTTCGGCTAATATAGACCTTTCGATCTATAACGTAGGACGCCCTGAATGACGGGTTCAGTATGTCCTACGCTTTTAGTGCCATGCCTAGCAATAATCTGCCAGGTTTAGGCTATTAAGTTCTCCAATTTTAGATTATCACGCTAATTAAAACCTTTCAAGTCAAATCAAAAAGAGCAGACTAATCCGCTCCTCTAATCTCTTTACTAAGTATCTTTTTTGATTCTACTCAGGACAATTTTCTGGTCCCTCAGTTTCCGGAATTTGTAAATCCTTGAAGCCAAAAATTTCAGCAAGATCTCTTAAATCTCTTGGCTCCGGATTCTTCTCAACATTCATAATTATATTATATTGTTTTGGATTAATCATGGTTGGCTCTTTTTCCTTCAGGTTAAGAAGCTTGACCAAATGCTTAGAAGCTTGGTCTACGCTCAATCCTTCAACTTGTTTCCGGCCCACAATAACATCGTGGAACAACTGAGAGATTTCTTCTAACGCCAGAATCTTATTCTTTTGGAAATTAAAAAACACGCAGTTTAAATAATCTCCAAGCTTTTGAAGAAACAACGGAGAACTCATAAAATGCCAAACAGTATCCTCTCTCCATCGAACCTCTTCGGCAATCTCCGGCACGGACTTTCCCTGCTTCGCTAACTCTAAAACCTTATACGCACCAGGTCTTTTCCATGTCCACTTCCCTTTATTTTGGGTTTGTTCTTGTGTCATAAATCTGGCTTTATTATAACATTTTTAAAAGTTTTTTCAATAGCAGTGAGGATAATCTCTCTTCACTTAAAATATACTAAACCCTTGGCTATTTCAGCTTAAAATCCTTCTTTTGTGGTAGTGCGTATGCCTCAAAATTACCTCATCTTTGGAGACGATTTCGGCTTCTTGTTTTGACAGGATCATAAAGGTCCTACTTCTATTTTTATTATATTAGTAAAACCAGTATCAAGTAATAACCTATAAAACACGCTTGGGGGAGTTGAAAAATGAGTCCTGCTATTAGGACATCTCTCCCACGAAGGGAAAGCATTTTGTTTTTAGAGATTCGGCAAACATAGTTCTCTATTTTAATTTGGTCGACTTAAGAGAATCTATTTTTGCTGAAAGGTCGAAGGATAATAAACCAACTCATAATTCTATTATGAATTCTTATTCTGTTTCGGATTTCTTAATTAGCTTGAAGCAAGAGATTAAGAAACTTCAGGAGCTTTACCAAAAAAGTAATTCTCCGGAAAAACGTATTGAGATAAAAGAACAAATTGAATGGACATACAAAAGAGGATTACATTGTTGTATTAGATTCAAACGCGAAGTGCCTACATGTGTCCGGAAATACTTTTTAGGTTGTCGCGGAAGACCAAACATGAATGAGATCCTTTCGGAAATTCAAGAATTAAACTTTGGCAGGGATTATGCATTTGTGCAAAGGGTGGTCAGAATTACAATCCCTATTTTTCTAACCATCTTAACCATCTTGCTTTTCCTCCAATAAACATCATGGCATATAAAATGGAACTTCCTGCAGAATCGCTCAAACAACTTTGGATGTTAAAAGAGTATTGCGCAGAAGGGCCGATAATCGCACAGGTCAGGATCGCAGTTCAGAATTATTTGAAAGAAAAAGAAGAGAAAATAGGAGCTCCGATTGAGAATGTCGCTGAAGTAATTGCGAAGCATAACTATGAAAACAGCGATAGAACATAACGAAAGGATTTATCAGATGTTCAAAGAGAGAATAGTTAAGGACGATTGGACGTGGTATTCATTTCTACATTTCTTCAGATGCGTAAGGTGTGGCCAGTATGCCACAAGCCTGAATTTTATGTACTTCAAGAAAAATCCAAGAACTGTTTTGTGTTGGAAATGTCAATCTGAATTACGTTGAGCTTATTCTCCATGCCATTCCTTGTTGGTATAAACTCAGGGGAAGGAATAATAAAAGTCGCCTTCTCTAAGTTAAAATAATTAAACTAAACAAAAAAATGAAAATAGAATCTGAAGAATTTCCTTATTGCCAACTCAATGAAACAATCAATATGAGTCCTGATGGTAAAATTCTCAGTAAAAGCTTAATGATAAATCTTAGAAATTCAAATCCAGAGGTAGTCTATAATAACTACCTAAGGCTAAAGCGGTTAATCAATGGCAAAAATGAATCGGGAGAAAAGGTTGAGAGTAATCCCGGGAAAGAAGATGGCCAAGCTAAGAAAAATAATCCTGGTAAATGTCCTGAATGCGGTGGGGTACTTATTGAAAAGTCTGGAATTTCTAAGAAAACTGGAGAGCCATATCATTTTGTCGGATGTGCAAACTTCAAAAATGGCTGTAAGTATACTAGGCCATTTATTCCAGAGACAGAAAAGAATGCGTCTAATGAAGATATAGTTGACGTAGAAGACATCGCGTTCTAGTTCAGCTGTTGAGTAGCAAGCGAATGAGGCAGGCGGCTTTCCTTGTAGTCGTCTGTCTTTTTTTCTTTTCCTGGGTTTGATTTACTCTTGCCCACGGTCAGTACGAAAGTAATTTCGTATTGGCCAAGCTTGAAATAACCGCTATAAGTGATAGATTGAAAGGAAGTAAACATAAGAATAATATTGCAATCTCATGGGATCTAATCCTAAAACTCAAAAAAAGAAACCGAAGAAATTAAAAACTTTGGTTTTGCCAAAAAAATCAATAACAGAATCGTTTTGCCGGGACGAAATTATTTGGAAGTTATATAAAAGATGCTCTAAAATCGGAAAAGGTGACCAGGTGAGAGTACATCTACAAGTTGCTGACTTTCCTATTGATATAAAATATAAAGAGAAGTTTTTTAAAAAACTCAAAAAAGAAAAAATCATTAAAGATTATGAAATAAAAACTGAAAGAAAAAAACTTTCACCTAAAATTATTGAAGAAACAACTGAACCGGACTTAGAGCTTTTCCCGCTTGTCTTGCCTGAACAATTAAAAAATGTGCCAAAGAATTATTCAACTATCGATTGCTTTGAAATAGATCATGTGGCCGTTATTAAAAAATGCGACCCGCAAAAAGTTAAACAATATCTTAAGGAAGATTATAAAAGAATAAAAAAAAGAATAAAGGTTGAGAATATTTTTAAGAAAGAAAAAATAGAAATGTGTGGCGAATTAAGATTTGGTTTAAATTCCGGGTATGTAATATACGGAGAGACATTAACAAGATTCTTGTTTGACGGAAACGAATATAGATTATTAAGAGCTTTAATAGATAACAAAAATCAAATATTGAACTGCAAAGAAGTAAATCAAGTACTAAACCCAACAATGCAAAAAAGTAATATCAAAAATATACAGGATATCGGCTTAATTATAAGAAACATTAAACGGAAACTTAATATTATAGGAAAAAATCAAGTGAATGATAATTTATTTGATTGTAAGAAAGGATTTATGATCGATTGTGATACAGGCACATAGTAATTCGCAACTAAAAAAATCTTCAAAATAGTGTTAAGTTATCCACACCTTTAAACTGGGCACTTTTTTGGAGGATATCTTCCGCTTTTTATAAATTTTTTCCCTATTTCTTAGGGTTCTTTTTTTGTTCGGAGATTATCTGGAAACTGCTCTCCGTTTTCAAGGGCTCTTTTATCGTTCAAAATAAGAATAAAGGTCGAAATTTCATTTCAGAAAATCTATATAAAAATTTATAAAAACTATGGCAAAAAATATATACCAAAAAAAAATAGCGAAAGAACTAGAAACCCGACAAATAGCATTCAATCCCGATTTAGCAAAAGCCCTAGGATCTATTAAAGCGGGGCTATTCCTAAGTCAGCTCCTCTATTGGTGGAATAAAGGGGACGACCCAAATTGGATTTATAAAACAGCAAAGGAGCTCCAAGCGGAAATATCCCTTTCAAAAACAGAACAATTAAGAGCACAGAAAATCTGTGTGGCAAAAGGATTGATTGAAGTAAGGCTAGCAAGAATTCCCGCAACAAGACATTTCAAAATTAACATAGATAAAATAATTGAGTTATTGCACGAATATAAACAATAACAAACCCTCTCAGTTGTGCTGAAGCGAAACAACTAGATGTGATGGAAAGGGACGCATAGATGTTCCCAAAGAGAACGACTATTACAGAGAGTACTGCAGAGACTACTCTCAGAGACTGAGTATTACATACTCAGCGGAATTCGCAGCTTTGCTGCTCATCCCGCTACATATATATAAGAAAGGAAAATTTTACTTCCCCTCTGGATTTAAAAAAGGGATTTCTTATTATGGAAAGTTCAGGAAGGAAGAAAAATAAAACCTAGGAAGAAAGAAAGATAAAACCTAGAACTTCTGAGATCAGTCTGATACTAACACTGCTTTTAAAAAATACTAGCAACACTCATATCCTTGGATGCAAACCATTCCGTACCACTATTATAAAGATAGAAGCAACACAATAAAGGTCGATTCATATTAATAAATAACAAAAAAATAATATGCCACTTATAAATATTGAGCAATTGGTCGGATGGTATGACAAAGATAGCGACCACTTTCTCTGTAATAGATGCTTTGTGGAAGAGAAGAATATTAAAAAGAATGACTATGAGCCAATAATGGAAAACGAAATAGTATCGGGGTACATGTTCATCTGCGATGTTTGCGGAGAGAAATTCACAGAAATTTAGATAGAACTTGATTGGCCATCAATTGAGCTCCTCATCTCTTGTCGATGGGGGGCTCAGATTGGCAGCTAATAAATTAGTTATGCTTAAGCAAAAAAGTGTCAAAGACATTAAAGTCGAACTTATCTACGAACCCTCTTCAGAGGCCCTCTTTAGGATATCGAAGGCACTAGAAATGCTTATAAACGAAAAAGATATTAGAGATTACTTTAAGAATCTTTCCAAAAAAAACAAAACCTTAAAACCAAAAAATAAAGGTTGAACTAATAATTCCTCTCTGTGTCAATATTATACACAATTGACAATCATGCTCTAGAATCTACAATAAAAATATGAATAATAAAAATAATATAGGCGAACTTCTGACCATTAAGGAAGTTGCTGAAAAATTGAGGCTCAATCCAAGGACAGTTTACCGCCTGATTGAGGCCGATAAGCTAAAGGCGATTAAGATAAGCAGAAAAGCTTATCGAATTTCTGAAAAAGAATTAATAAATTTCTTAAAAAAACACTAATAATATGAAATTAGCAATTTATTGTCGCGTCAGCACATCTCTTCAAGAACGGGAAGAGACGATTCAATCACAAATTGCAGAACTAAAAGAGATCTGGAAGGACCATGTTATAGTGCGGGAATATATCGATAACGGGTGGTCGGGAGGAAACTTAGATCGTCCAGACTTAGACCGGCTGAGAGAGGATGCTAAGGCGGGAGTATTCGATACTCTCTCTATTTACTCAACCGATCGGCTATCTAGAAATCTCTACCACCAGGGAATCATTGTAGAAGAACTTAGAAAAAAAGAAATAGAAATATTCGTCAAAGATAAACCTATAGCAAATACTGCTGATGGAAAATTTGTGTTCAATGTTTTAGGCGCTGCCGCTGAATATGAGAAAGAAAAAATATTAGAAAGAATGAGGAGAGGAAGATTGTTCAAGGTTCGCAAAAAACGAATCCTAGGATATATTCCTCCGTATGGATATAATTACAGAAAAAAAACTTCTAAGAGAGAAGGATCATTCATAATCAATAAGAAAGAAGCCAAGATAGTTAAATTAATATTTGATCTCTACACCAAGTTCCAGAGCATAAACAGGGTTCAAAGAGAGTTAACTCAAAGAAACATCAACCCCAGAAACGCTACGAAGTGGTGCCGAAGCACAGTTGGACAAATTCTAAGAAGAAATGCATATACGGGCATCGGGTTCTATAACAAAAGACAAAGCGTAGAAGTAGAGAATGGAAAAAGATATCAAAAAAAGACAAAATGTGGCATAAGAAAAAGACCAAAAGAAGATTGGATGGAAGTGAACTTTCCTAAAATTATTAATAGAAATAAATTTAATCTAGTCCAGAAAATACTCTCTAAAAAATTTAAGCCATTTGGTAAAAGTAAAAACTTCTATTTATTAAGCGGACTGACAAGATGTGCGCTTTGCAATTCTACATGTGCGGGATCAACAAATGGACGAAATTGGAAGCACGGATATTACAGATGCACTAACCGTAGGAAGACATCTCCTTACCCGAAAGAATGCGATGCAAAACATATAAGAGCCGACAGGGTAGACCCTGCGGTTTGGTCTGAAATCGGCAAAGCTATAACTAATCCTAAGATCCTCATCAACCACATTTCAGGCCTAGCGGATGAAATTAAAAAAAACAACAATGGTAACTTTGAAGAAGAAAAGAAAATCTTGCTTCTGGAAAAACAAACCATAGCTTTAAAAAAGAAAAAATTAGAAGACCTATATTTTGCAGGACTTAAAACCATAACAGAATATCAAACAAAAATGGATCAATTTAATAGGGAAGGGAGCAATACAGATGAGGGAATAAAAGAAATCGAAATGAGAGTGACCCATATAGTTAACAGACCTTTAATAATGAAGAATCTTCAGGCGCTTTGTAACATAGCCAGACAGAAACTTAACACACTCAATCCCGAACAAAGACAAGGATTCCTAAGATATATTATTAAAGAAATCCTTCTTGACTCAGATACTGGAAAGGCAAAGATTACAGGATATGTGCCTCTTAATGGGCAAGAATTTAATGATGCTCTAACTCAAATAGCTCTCTCAGGTCAATCTCAAATTCGACCACTGTCCACATTATTGAAGCGTTGAGACAACCATTAGAGGACGGAATTATAACGGTTATGAGAGCCA
>CAYPPP010000016.1:1055-14388 GCA_964412645.1 uncultured Candidatus Saccharibacteria bacterium | reverse complement strand
TTATTAACAGATATTACAAAAACACACCTCTCAGGTTTAAATTTATCATAAGCTTCAGCTACGGAGACTTTTTTCATATATCTCATTCTATCAAAAAACCACCCTTATTACGAGGTGGTTATAATTTGCTCTCTTGGATAGACAAATTTCGAAAACACTTTAGTTCTAATTCAGAAAAGATATTTATTCCTAAATTATCTTAAATTTAGTTTTCAATAAAGATTCTAAGTTCATATTCTCTAATATATACATTCTCTAAATTTGATTTAAAATCTTTGAATACATCTTTATATTTGTCTTTATAATGAGATACTATTTTAATTGGTAAAACACCTAAACCCTCATTTATAATATTATCCTTAGGGCTAAAATAGTATTTACCTAATACATTTGCGCCCGCCGAATCACCAGCAACTATTTTTCCTTTAAATAGTTCTTTTAAATTAGGAATTTTCTTTAAAGCTTCAATTATTTTTAAAGTTTTACCACCCTGAAGATATATAATATCAGCAGATTTTACTTGCTTTTCGAAAATTTCTTCATTGGCAATTTCAAATTCTATATTTTTTTCTTTTTTATTTACATTAAATTCACTCTTAACTCTTTCGGTGGCTACAGATATTCGATCAATTTCTTTTGCAAAAGGAACTATTAAAACCTTTAATTTTTTATCAGGAACATCCTTTAAAATTTCTTTATAAAAACCAAAAATATCCTTTGCTTGATTTATCGGATCAAAACCTCCTTGTAATATATATTTTGTTTTCATAGAATAAACTTATTTTATAACTCCGACGGCAGGATTCGAACCCGGACAGGTCTCTCGAAACTCGCCCGTTCCCCGTCTTCTAAAATTATAAAAATCTACTGCCGCGGCACATCTTCTTGTGCATCGCCGCCAACCGTGTACCAATCAACTTTTCTTGATAAATACATCACAACAGCTAAGATTAAAAATAGCAATATACTTCCTATGAGCAAAGCGTAATCCTCTAACTGTAGAATAATATACACAAAAAGATAAAGAAAAGTGAGAATAAAACTCTGTATTAATGCCATTTTAGTATTTGCCAAAACGCTTTTTGAATAAAACGCGATTAAGCCAATTGTTGCAATACTTGAAATTAAATATGCCCAACCAAAATCAGCTATTTCAGATATTGAGATAAGCAACGCATAAAATAAAACCATTGAGAGACCAACTAAAATATACTGGATCGGATGTATTTTTTTTCTGTTGAATACTTCGGCAAAGAAAAAAACAAGAAATGTAAGGATAATAATAAGTATAGCGTATTTAACACTCCGTGTTGATTTTGTATAGCCGTCAATTCCAGCCAAAAGCTTTACACCAGATGCAGATGAATAAATATTATATGCGCTACCAAGCCATGATTGCGGATAGCCCCTATTTAAATCAAGTATTTTCCACGATGCGCTAAATCCGTCATTTGTAACTTCTCGTATGTCAGGCAAAAATGCTCCTCCAAAACTAGGCTTATCCCAATCTGATTTCAAAGAAAATTCAGTCGTTCTCCCCACTGGAACAAACTGTAAGTCTCTGCTTCCATTGAGATCTAATTCGAAAGAGAACTCATAACCATCTGTATTTTTATTTTTTATGCTTACCGGCAATGAAGCACTAATGCCTAACCCTTGCTCAACATCTACTTTTGTTGATTGATCCGACACAGATAAATTTTTTGTTTCCAAACGGTTTCCTTCGTATGGTATTGTCCCATAATTATTCCCAATAGGACGAATAACATCGCTGGTTTTAACTCCCGGCTTAAACTCTATTTCTTTATTATTCCAATTTAGTTTTATGTTATTTTTAATACCTCGCGTATCAGAAATACCTACAGATATAAATGCATTATCCCAGTCTACATCTACATCTTTTATTCCGAGGTTATTAATATCATGCCAAGCGAATTTTCCTGAAAAATTTATTTTTGATGAATAAACAACCGCATCAAAAATCCCGCGCGACCGTATTTGAGGTTTAATTATACCGTCAATCAAAAGGGTCTCTGGCAAAAAATGAGCATATTGAGTTATACTAACACGTTCTTCTTTTTCATTTACTATATATTTTTTATATGGAATAGAAAGTATTGGGCCAGCAATTGTCTGTTGTTCTCCCCATTTTTGGCTTATTTCTAAAATCGCTTCTTGCTTTGTATTCTCTCGTTCAAAAATAAGATTTTTAATCATACCAACCGGAATTAAAAGCAATAATGCTAATATCCCGATTATAGCGATACGAAAAGTAACAGAATATCGTATCCAATGAGTAAAATTTATATTATTCATATTAATTTTCATATTCGCTTTCCTAATAATAAAGTTCGAGTCCCATTCCCAGTAGCTAAAAACTGAAAACGAGATTTGGCTTGTTTAAGCCCTCAAACAGGTCTCTCGAAAGACGTATATGCCTGCTCCGCAGGTAGGACTCGAACCTACAACCCACTGATTAACAGTCAGTTGCTCTACCAATTGAGCTACTGCGGAATAAAGAGTACTTTGACGAGAGAGTAAAGTTTACTTTGATGGGAGAGTAAAGAGATTAGTAGTCCCGACGTCCTTCGGAGTCGGGATACACGACTTTCTATTTCAAGATTACTTGAAAAGAAATTCGGCAACGGAAGAATAAAGATTCGCAGATTTATATAATATCACTAAATCCGCTAATTTCAAGGCTACGGGTATTACAAAAAGAGATGAAAATAAAAATAAATTAGTATCCTTTTAGCTTTCCTATGTCTTTGTGCGCCTTTAATTTTAATAATGATTTTGCTTCAATTTGACGAATTCTTTCGCGCGTTACGCCAAAAACTTTGCCGACTTCTTCAAGGGTGTGTGTAATATTATCATCTAATCCAAAACGCATTTCTAAAATCTTCTTTTCCCTGTCAGATAAGTCTTCTATTAATTCATAAATATGGCTTTTGAGCATTTTTCTCGCCGTTAATTCAGAGGGCGAAAGCTCTCTTTTATTCTCAACAAATTCTTCAAGAGTAGCCTTGTCTTCTTCTTTGCCAATCGGGGTTTCTAATGATACTGTGTTTTGAGAAATCTTCATAATATGGCGAATTTTTTTTATTTCAAGCCCCATTTCAGCAGAAACTTCTTCGGGTAGGGGATCGCGTCCCAATTCTTGGAGTAATCTTCTCTTTACTTGAGTATATTTAGAAATAGTTTCCACCATATGAACTGGTATTCTGATTGTGCGCGCGTGATCAGCCAACGAGCGGGTGATTGCTTGTCTAATCCACCAAGTAGCATAAGTTGAAAATTTATAGCCCCTGGTATAATCAAATTTCTCCACAGCTTTCATAAGTCCCAATGTTCCTTCTTGAATAAGGTCAAGGAGGCCTAAATGAGCGCTTCTGCCAGAATACCTTTTGGCAATAGAAACCACTAGTCTTAGATTAGCTCTAATTAAAGCTTGACGAGCATTTTCATCGTCCTTAAGAATGCGTTTTGCTAATTCAACTTCTTCTTCGCGCGTCAATAAAGGAACTTTTCCAATTTCTCTCAGATATAATCGGATAGAATCTACTCTTTCTTTACCGACAGGTTCGTGTTCTTTTTTTGTTTCTTTTTCGGTTTTTCCCACTCCATCATAATCAATCATATCTTTGGCATCTTCAATTAAAATATTTTCCGCCTTTAAATCGTCAATTAATTTTTCTAATCCGCCTAAATCTTGTTCAATATTAGGAAAAAACTTAAGCATTTCATTAAAGGTAATAAAACCACGCGACCGTCCTCGTCTGATTAATTTCTCGGTTGCTTCTTTTTTCATTATAGCTTTTTTTATACTGACGCTTTTTAATTTTATTTTTTTTGGAGACATTTTGTTTTTTATTAATTTTCTTTAAGTTTTTTGATATACTCAGTATAACTCCAAAAAAATCAAGGTTCTTTCCGATGTTGTGTCGGGAAGGTTCTTCTTTTTTTTGGAGACATTTTGTTTTTTATTTAAAACTATTCTGAAGTTTAATTATTAAACTTTTAAGTAATTTTGTGTTCTTATCCTTGTCGGCTTCTTTAATCTTTTTAATAATTTCTAATTGCTTTTTTTTCTTTTCGTTCGTCATAATTTCACTAATGATTTTTTGAGTTTCTGTTTTCTGTTCTTTTGCGATTAATCCTTCGTAAAGCTTTGCAAAATCAATCTTAAGCGAGAGTTGACTTAAAAAACTATCTTTAGCTATAATTTGCTTTTTAGCACTTTTAATAATTTGAAAAGCCTTTTTATTTGTTTCGTTTAAGAATATTTTATCATTAAAATCAGAAAAACTCTTCTTTAAAAGCTGGGGATATTTAAGGAAAAGCATCAGAAGGCTTTCCTCAAGAAGTTCTCTTCTGTTTTTGGGAGAAAGGTCATCTTCAGGAATATTTTCTCTTTCTTCTTTAATGATTGTACTTTTAGTTTTACTAAGCGCTTCGTAAAGATATTTCTCATCAATACTAAGCTCCTCGGCTAATTTATTGACCCAATGTGATTGTTCGATTTTGTCTGCAAGTGCTTTAATTAACGGCAACACTTCTTTAGCAATTTCTTTCTTGCCATCTGCTGTTTTTTGAGAATGAGTTTTGATAGCTTTATCAAAACTGTATTCAAGAAATTCTTTGCCTTTTTTTGCAAGTTCTCTCCATTTTTTTTCATCAGAAACTACAATATCAGCCGGATCTTTACCTCCTTCAAAAATAATAACCTTAAGAGAAAATCCCATAGAAAGCGCTTTTTTAATGGCATTCTTAGTAGCTAAAATGCCTGCTTCGTCCTGATCAAAACAAAGTTTTAGCTTGTCTGTATATCTTTTAAGGATTACTAAGTGCTCTTCGTTAAGAGCAGTTCCGCAAGTAGCAACGACATTTTTCACGCCAGCTTGATGAGATAAAATTACATCAAAATTGCCTTCTACTAAAATAGCGAATTTGTTTCTACGAATAGCTTCTCTTGCTTTTGTCAATCCATAAAGAGTGCGACTTTTATTGTAAATTAGCGTGTTAGGAGAGTTAATATATTTTGCCGATATTTTTTTGTTATCTTTGGGTTCTGGATAAATACGACCGGAAAATCCAACGACTTGATCGGCTAAATTTCTAATAGGAAACATAATGCGCGCCCTGAATCTGTCATAGTTTGAATTTGCTCTTTGTTCTGCTTGCGGCTTAATAATAAGACCAGCACTTATCATGTTTTCTTCTGTGGCATTATGTTTTTTTAAATATTCTTTTAGGTCACGCCAGCTATCCAGTGCATAGCCTAAGCGAAACTCTTTGATGGTTTTAGGTTTTAATCCTCTCTGAGTTAAATATTTTTTTATTTCCTTTGCTTGGCTTGTTTCTTCTAAATTCTCTTCAAAAAATTTCGTCGCTTCTTCGTTAATTTCAAAAAGATGCTGTCTTTCAGATCTTAATTTAGGACTTTCTTTTCTTAAAGTTACTCCCGCCTTATTGGCCAAAAGATGGAGAGCGTCGCGGAACTCCAATCCCTCAATCTCCATTATAAAAGTAAAAATATCGCCACCTTTATTGCAGCCAAAACAGTGCCAAATTTGTTTTTCAGGAGAAACAACGAACGAAGGTGTTTTCTCTTTATGGAATGGACAGCACGCTTTATAGTTAACGCCTGCTTTTGTGAGCTTAAGATATCCTTGAATTACATCAACGATGTTAAGGCGATTTTTAATTTCCTCTGAAGGAGAAAGCATAATAAAAACTTAAAAGAAAAATAAAGTTTTTGACGGGAGAGCAGAAAAACGAAAACAACAGTCTAAGATTCAAACTGCTTACTGTTTAGATTTTATCAGATTTTTAGGAAAATTCAATAAATAAAAATGAAAAAAGGCAGTTCCGTTTTTTTTAAAACTGCCTTATTGTCTGAATAAACTAATGATTCTTAGAGAGATTATTATTCTTAGCTCAAATTCAACAAGTCAAGAACAAATGGAACAATACAAAAAATGATTATATTGGTGATTGCTAGTAAAATCCCGAAAAAAATAATTCTTTCACTTAGCCATCCTTGTTCTAAAACACTTGGCCCTCTTTGTTCTAAAAAGATAAGGCCCCAAATTGAATAAACTATATCTGTCAGCCCTACGATCCCACAAAAGAATGCTTCTACTTTTTGACACTTTGAGAGTTTACGCCTTACAAACTTCATTTTTCCCTCCTTTTACTTAAGAACTAATTTAATTTTAGGGCAAAAGTTGTTTTTTGTCAAATTTTAGATTATGTTTTGTAGTCAATGCATTTGACAATATTTTTTTCTTATTTAAGATAGAAATAGGCGTAAAAAATCTCTAAGTCGAGATTACTCGAAAAGAAGCTTTAATGGAGGTGGAATATGAAAAGAGGTAAAATTATCGTAATAGAAGGTCCCGACGCTTCGGGCAAAAAAACTCAATTTGAACTTTTAAAACAAAGTTTTGAAAATATGAGTATTCCTTTTGTTACTTTTGATTTTCCTCAATACGAGGAAACAGCCGGCGGAATATTATTAGATAAAATCCTCTGGCGTGGCCGTTTAGAAGAAAAAACAAGAAAAGAAAAAAAACTTTTCCCTGATCCTAACACTATCTCTCCCTATCTTTTAGCTCTTTCTTATGCTGTTGATAGAGCTCCTGTTGCCCAAAAAATACGGAAATCTTTAGAAAACGGCGAATTTGTTCTTTTAAATAGATACCGCACCTCAAGTTTTGGACATCAAGCATCCAAGTTAGAAACCATTCAAGAAAAGATTGAATTTATTAGTTGGTTGGAAAGGTTAGAAATTAAAGACTTGGGACTACCTAAGGAAGATATTGTTTTTCTGATGGATATTAGTTTAGAAAATCAGAAAAAACTTTCCCGAAAACGAGGAAGAAGAGAAGACAAGGCAGAGGCAGACAAAGAACATCAAAGAAAATCTCTTGAAACATATAGATGGTTAGCTGAACAGCTTGAGCGCTGGGTCAAGATCCAATGCCAATCGCCGTCAGGAAAAATGCGCAATTCAGAAACAATTAATCGGGAAATTATCAGCATTTTAAGAAAAAGACATATTATTATATAATATGAAAAAGCAAAGAGGGACTGTACAAATCCCTCTTTTTTAATTAAAATTTGAATAAAGAGTTAAAATTAGATATCATTGGTTAACAATTAGAAGATTTTCCTCGATGTTACATCAAAGAAAATCTTGATGAAATAATTAAATTAATCAAATTTAGAAGAACCTCCCCGATATAACGTCGGGAAGAACCCTGATTTCTGCTTTATATGAAAATCTTTTCCGGCATTCAGCCAACAGGAAAATTACATATTGGGAATTATTTTGGCGCGGTAAAAAATATGGTTCGGCTTCAAAATGAAGGCGAGGCAATTTTTTCTATTGTTGATTTACACGCAATTACGGTTAAATATGACCCAAAAGAACTCCAACAAAAAATCAAAGATACTCTTTTAGATTTTTTAGCTTGCGGAATTGATCCTGAGAAATCAATTGTTTTTATCCAATCGCAGATTAAGGAACATACTGAATTATCTAATTTACTTCAAAATATAACGCCCTTAGGATCATTAGAACGGATGACGCAATTTAAGGATAAATCTCAAAAACAAAAATCAATAAATGCTGGACTTTTAGTGTATCCAATATTAATGACAGCTGATATTTTACTTTACAATACAGATATTGTACCAATAGGAAATGATCAAAAACAACACTTAGAATTAACTCAAGATATTGTGCGACGCTTTAATAATCAATTTGGAGAAATTTTTAAATTACCCAAAATTCAAATTCCCGAAAATGGCGCTCGAATAATGAGCCTCAAGGATCCTTTTAGAAAAATGAGTAAATCTGAACCAGAAGGATGCATTTTCGTTACTGATGAACCAGAAATTATAAGAGAAAAAATTAAAAAAGCTGTTGTGGATTCCTTAGACTCAATTAGTTATGACAAAAACGAAAGACCGGGAATATCTAATTTAATAGATATTGATGCCTCCGCTTGTTCAGTTAGCGTTACAGACGATCTTGGATTAAAAAAGTATAATGCTCAAACCTTGCAATATAAAAAGGATGTTGCTGAAAAATTAATCAAAGAACTTGACCCCATCAGAAAGAAAAGAAAAGAATTAGAAAAAAAACCGGAATATATTCAAGAAATATTAGAGAAGGGAAGAGAAAAAGCGCAGAAAATTGCGACTGAAAAGATAGAAGAAGTTAAAAAAGCAATGGGATTAGTTTGATCTTATATTAATATGAAGATTATTTTTGTCGGAACAGGAAAATTTGGAGCGCAAATTTTAGAAAAACTGGTTCAATCAAAATTTAAGCCAGATTTTTTAATTTGTCCTCACGATAAGCCGGTCGGAAGAAAACAGATATTAACGGATTGTCCAACAAAAGAAATAGCTAAAAAATATAATCTTGAAATAGCTGAAGTTAATACGCTAAAAGGAAAAGAAGATTTATTTAAAAAGATTGCACCTGATTCAATTATTGTTGCTGATACTAATTTTATTTTGCCTCAAAAAATTTTAAAAATTCCTCAAAATGGCTGTTTAAATATTCATCCATCTTTATTGCCAAAATACCGAGGACCATCACCGATTCAAGCAATAATTTTAGCGGGAGATAGAGAAACGGGAGTGACAATTATTTTAATGGATAAAGAGATTGATCATGGAAACATAATCCAAAGTGTCAAATACAAAATAGGCGATTCAGAACCAACCTACGAGAAATTAAGAGATGATTTGGCTGAATTAGGAACAGAATTGCTTATTAAAATTCTGCCTGATTGGCTTCAGGGAAAAATAAAACCGAAAGAACAAAAACATAATAAAGCAACATATACAAAAAAAATTACCAAACAAGACGGTCAAATTGACTGGCAAAGATCCGCGATAGAGATAGAACGCCAAGTGAGAGCATTTAATCCTTGGCCAGGAACTTATGCTTTTTTCGAACACAAAGAAACAAGAAAACGATTAAAGGTTTTAGGCGCTTCAGTTCTAAAAATTAATAATAAAGAAAAAATTAATAAGAAAAAAAGTGGAACTATTGTTAAATTAGATAAAAAAATGGCTATTGTTTGCAAAAAAGATTTTTTAATTCTTAATCAAGTTCAGCCAGAAGGAAAAAATGTTATGTCGGGGAAAACATTTTTAAACGGATATAGAGAAATAGACGGGTTAAACTAATCTAATATTTTAAATATAAAAAAGAAGAGGGAGGGCGCTCTATGGCGTCCTCCCTTTATTGTTCTCTTTTTTCCCTCCTTTGATTTTTATCTGGTAAAAGCCGATTATCACGATAACCGGCGTGACATAATAGACTACATAGGTGATCCAACGAGCATAAATGCCCAGGACCCAGATTACGCAGCTTATGCCAATCAGACCCGCCATATAACCCTGTGCTTCTCGTAGAGTCATTTCATTCCACCATTTTTTGATCTTGATAAAAACAGTAGACGAACCTTGGAGACCTGTGTACCATCTCCACACAACAAACAAAACACAGATAAAAGTTACACCAAACAAGGCTCCAAGCATTGTTCTGGTTTCCATTCTATATCCTCCTTCGCTTAGATTTTCTTAGACAATTAGAAGTCCTTGTGTTCCGATGTTAATGTTGTCGAGATAGATTGATATTTAAAGAGCGCCCTAACGTTCTGTTGTTTTTCATTATAACATACTCCATACAAAAAAGCAATGCTTTTTGATTCCTGCCTACCGGTAGGTAGAAGTGACTAAAAAAAGAAGAGTCCTGCCGGTACTTTGGCAGGACTCAGGGGGTCACGCGATTTTAGGCTCTGCACGAGAAGGAGAGAATAGTCCCTCCAGATCCCGTTGCGCTTCTTTTCTCATTCTATCTTCTTCTATCGCAGGATCTACTCTACTGATCCTACTAACGCTTCCGTACACAGCCTTCGGACAACCTGTTCTTACTGCTTTCAAATGAGCAGGACATAATCCACCTTTTCTTCGACTCATGTGGTTCCCCCTTTTTTTTGTGAGGAGATTTAGACCCCTCATGCTGGAGAGGAAAGGAGGTTTTTAAAAGTACAATATATATCCTCTCCAACATGAGATTTCTAAATTAATGATTTTTTTATTATAAAGGTTCTTTTTTCTCAGCTTAATAGTTCCATTATAGCATATCTTTTGTTTTTGTCAACTATATTAGCTTTTTTTAGAAATTTCCGAGTAAAAAACAGCACGAGAACTATTATTATCGCTTAATGTAGGCTTTGTTTTTTATTCTTAAATCTATATAATCCAAAGGTTCCTGAGCATTTATTTTTTTTTCGGCAAAAAGAGTTTTTAAAACATGCAATTGTTTTTCAATACTTTCCTGCGGATCAAAATATATTTTCCAATGATTGTTTGTTCGGAGGATAAAGTCGCCATTTTGATTAACAACTTTAATTTCTTGAATACCAATTGTCGTAATATTAGAAAATTCTTTTTTAAGGCATAAGAGAGCATTTATTAAATTCTCATCTTCAATCTTATCCCCAATTTTGAGATTATTTTTAGTTTCATCCTTTACGCTAAAAATAAAGGGACCTTTGCTTTCGGGAGATTGTTTAAATAGCAACCCTGTTTTATCAAAGAAGAAACAATTAAAATCACAGGAAGAGGGACAAATAATTCCTTCTTCCGTTCTCTTTTTAATTTCAATTTTAATTTCATTGAAAAAGTTTCGATTAAAAAAGAAAGAAATAGATGCGCTCTCTATTTCTTTAAATTGTGTTTCTAATAGTTTAATTATATTATTCCGTTTTATTAGAAAAACAAAAAAATTATTCTGAGGTACAAAAAGGACTTTTTTCTCAGTTAACTTTTCCAAAAAAACAACTATGTCTTTCTTTTTTGCTAATTCTACACCTTCAACTTCCCAATTCCTGATCTCTAAGTAAGGATTAAAGAAAAGAAGAAAAATAAGTCCCCCAATAACAATCATTAATAGAATAAATTTGATTGAGAGTGAATGCTTTGTTTTCATTAATCAAGATTATTCGGTATTTTTTCAAGTTTGACTTTAGTGTTCTTAGTTTTTCCTTGAGATAAAACTTTAAGAGAAATTTCTTGTCCTACCTGAGAATTTAAAATTACTTTAGCTAGTGTATTTCTCTCATTAATTTGTTTACCATCAACTTCTAAGATAATATCGTTTTCTCTGAGATTGACTTTGTCAGCCGGACTTCCCGGCATAACCGCAAGTTCACTCGCTAAGCTGCCTCTAATAACTAAGGCACCATAATCAAAAGATAAATTATTCTTTTCTTGAATTTCTTTATTCACAATAACATAACGTACTCCTAAATAAGGATAGGTAATCTCGCCATTTTTAAGTATTTCTTGAATACTTCTTTTCGCTACATTGATTGGAATAGCAAAGCCAATATTTTCAGCCCCTATCGCCATTGCAGTGTTAACACCAACTACTTCTCCTTGGAGATTTAAAAGAGGTCCTCCAGAATTGCCTCGATTAATTGCTGCATCAGTTTGGATTATTTGATCCAATTCTTCTGATGAAGCGCCTAGTTCAGAAGAAGCGGTAATTGTCCGTTTAAGTCCCGAAATTATTCCTAAATTAACCGTGTTGCTGAATTCTCCCAAAGCATTTCCGATTGTAATTGCAGTCTGGCCTATTTGGATATTGTCAGAATCACCCAGTCTCAACGGCTTAATCTTTAAATCTTCTACTTGAAGAAAAGCTAAGTCTTGAAGGCGATCGCGAGCAATAACATTTGCTTCATATTTCGTACCATCGCTAGCTAAGACCGTATATTCCGCATCTTTATCAGAAACTACATGACGATTAGTTAAAACAAGACCGTCCTCGCTGATAACAAAACCAGTACCACCGCCAATTTCTTGTTTTTCTGTGCCTTTTTGACGATATTGAGGAATTTGAAAATTAAAGGAATCAAAAGGATTTGACATATATTTTTCAAGGACAGGCAAATCTTTACTTATAATAATACTAACAACGGAGAGACTCGTTTCTTTAACAACTTTAATTACTTGTGATTCTTTATTAATAATTTTAGTGTTCGCAGAAAAATTTACTTCATTTTCACTCTGGTTTTTCTGATCATGAGAGGCCTCATTGGGTATTAATCTTTGGAGAAATTTATTTTGATTAACATAGCGAGATAATTCAAAAGCAGCGCTCCCAGAAATAAAACCAATAACTGCAGATACCACAAAACTTATAACAACAATAATGATAATACTTTGTTTAGACAGTATTGACTTGATTAATTTAGGCATGTTTTGAATAAAAAACTACAGATTGAAAGAGAAAACTCTCTGTTTCATCAGAAAATCTTAATTAAAGATTAAAATTCTATTAAATTAATTTAGAAATTTTTTTTAATTAATGCGTTATTTTGTATGTTAGGGTGACATTTACTCGAATTTCATTAGTACCTGGCTCAATTTCAGGCATTGGCATAACACTTTCTTCTTTAAGATCGCCTCCACCCATTGCTTGTGTTCTATAAACGGGAATATAGTCGCCTGATTCATAAAAACTTATAACATCACCAAGTCTAATTCCGAGTTGTTTTGCAAGTATTTTGGCTTTTAATTTCGCATCGACAATAGCCTTGGCTCTTGCGTCTGATTTTGCTTTAATTTGATCGTCAATTGTAAAATTAAGTCCTCCTATTTGATTAGCGCCCAAATTTGTTGATTCTTGAATAATTTTTCCTATCTCACTAAAATCTCTGATTTTTACTTCAAGATTTTGTCTCACTTCATATCCTATTAAATTTCTTTTACCTGTTTCACGATTATATTCGTAACGAGGATAAATGGAATAATTAGTAGTTTTTAAGTCATTTTCTTTAATTCCTAAATCTTTTAAATTTTTAATAATACTGCTCGCGATTTGCGCATTTTGTTCTTGAGCTTTAGCGATGCTACGTGATTCTTTAATGACACTAAAGGTGATTAGAGCAATATCTGGCTTTACATCAATTTTACCTTCGCCTTTTACTTCAATTGTGTCACGTAAAGTTCCTGCAGTAATCCGCACTTCACTTCTTATTTGAGCAATTTTTAAAGCAATGGAAGCTCCCATGCTAACCAAAATAAATAAAATTAATAAAGATAAAAGATTAATAAAAACTTTTCTTTTTTTAAAGAGATTTTAAGCCGTTTTCATTTTCTCAAAATTAAACATGATTTTATTTAAAGACAAATAATTTTTAAATCAACGTTAATCTAAGGCTTGTGAATATTTTCAATATTTTAAGCCGTTTTCATTTTCTCAAAATTAAACATGATTTTATTTAAAGACAAA
>CAYPPP010000016.1:0-955 GCA_964412645.1 uncultured Candidatus Saccharibacteria bacterium | reverse complement strand
TAATTTTTAAATTACTTTTTCTCTATTATATCAAGAATAAATTTCTAGGCAACTTCATTAAAAAAATGAGGAATTCCTCGTTTTTCGTATAGGTTCTATTTCCTTTCGAAACGAACATTTAAAAATTATTCATTGTTAAAATTATGTTTTTATCTCCAAAAAAGCTTGACACTGATTTTACCCCATGTTAACCTTGCTAACACATAAATAATGAAGATTAAGTGATCTAAATGTTTTTTTTGCAATATATTCATTATTAATAAGTAACTAAATAACATTAGTAAAATCCGACAATTTAATAGCCAAACCACAAAACTGTTGACAAAGAGAGTGAGCCCTCAAATGGCGGCAGTTATTTTATTTGCCGTTAGTTTTCTTTTGTTATTTATTATTATTCCCAATTTTACAAGCGCTTCAGAAAAATCAGTCATATCGGCATTATTTAATCCAATTAAGAAGAACGCAGCTCTTAATACAGATATACAAAAAAGTGAC
The DNA here is from genome assembly GCA_964412645.1 of uncultured Candidatus Saccharibacteria bacterium. Taxonomy (GTDB): domain Bacteria; phylum Patescibacteriota; class Minisyncoccia; order JBAYJV01; family JBAYJV01; genus CAYNNF01. The sequence continues at coordinate 460 of CAYPPP010000016.1, read as the reverse complement.
CAAGAAAAAAGTTTTGTTACAATAGGACAAACAAGCGTTCTTTCTTATAAAATTCCTTCAGCCGAACCCGACTTGGTTTTACTAAAAAAAGAAAGCAAGACTTATGTTATCAAGCTGGGAGATACGCTTTCCAGCATAGCAGATGAATCTGATGTTTCTTTAGATACTCTTCTTTGGACTAATAATTTAACAAGTAAATCATGCATTCATCCTGGTGACGAAATAGAAATATTGCCTATCTCTGGATTAAAACATACAGTGAAAAAAGGAGAAACAATTTCTTTAATAGCAAAAAAATATGATGTTAGTATTGATAGAATTATTGAATTTAATGGTCTGCCAGCAGATGCTTTCATTGGTGTTGGAGATGAATTAATTATTCCTGGAGGAGAAATGCCAGCTCCTGTTGCGCCTAAATATGTTAATAAAAATTATTATGCTTCTGCGCAAAGCATTCGCG
>CAYPPP010000015.1:0-14478 GCA_964412645.1 uncultured Candidatus Saccharibacteria bacterium | reverse complement strand
ATAAATACCTATTTTAATAAATTCATCCCAATCAGGAAAAAATTCTAAAAATATATTAAGAACCCATGCAACAAACCCTAAAATAATTATCATAAAAAAATATTTTAAAAATTTATAAGAACCATCGCTATTTAAGAAATTTTTATAACTAATAATACCCATAACTGCAAATAGAATAATTTGAGAAAGATACATAAAAATAAATGTATTGAAATAAAAATTCGAAATAGCAATTAAAAACGCAACTATATAAAAAATATTTGCCAAGGGGTTTAAAAAAGAATGATGAATAATCTCTCTTTTAACCCTCTTCCAAACAAGACTATATAATAAGAAAAATCCAGCAATCATTATAAAAAATTCAAAAAAGAAATTAATATTCAAAAAATATAAAGATGCCCCCGCAAGTGAAGAAATGCCCCCAAGAATAAATCTCACAAAAAATGCCAATCCATAAAAGAAAAAAGAATTTCTAAAATATCTCAATCCTTGATGATCACTTAATTTAAACATTCTATCCGTTTTTAAAACAACCAGGGCACATATAGAACAAATTACCAAAGCATAAAAAATTTTCAAAATTTCCTTATTTTCAAAAATCCAATCAATCAACATTAAAACATAAATATTTCTGATTATTTAAGTGTTTAGAATTTTATATACTTATCCTACATTTTATTTATAAATAGTATTTTTCTTATTAAATCATGGAAACAAAAAATAAGAAAACCGCACTTGTTTGTGGAGCGGGGGGATTTATTGGAAGTCATCTAGTCAAAAGATTAAAAAAAGAAGGATACTGGGTGAGGGGTGCAGATCTGAAATATCCAGAGTTTTCTAAAACTGAAGCAGATGATTTTTTAAGATTAGATTTAAGAAGTGAAGATAATTGTAAGTGGGCCTTAAAACTCTCAGAGGGAGAAATATTTGACGAAGTTTATCAATTAGCCGCAGACATGGGAGGGGCAGGGTATATTTTTTCTGGGAAACACGATTTGAATGTTATGCATAATTCGGCTATGATAAATCTTAATTTTGCAAACCTTAACAAAATGTACAAAAAATTATTTTATTCTTCATCGGCATGTATTTACCCAGAGGAAGCACAATTAGACACGAATAATCAAGGTCTTAAAGAGAATATCGCATATCCCGCACATCCCGATTCAGAATATGGTTGGGAAAAATTATTCAGTGAAAGATTATATTTGTCAATGATGAGAAATACGGGAACTCAGGTGAGAATAGTAAGATTCCATAATATCTTTGGACCCGAAGGAACATGGGATGGCGGAAGAGAAAAAGCTCCCGCTGCTATGTGCAGGAAGGTTGCGATGTGTCCAGAGGGGGAAGAAATAGAAATTTGGGGAGATGGAGAACAAACAAGATCTTTTTTATATATAGACGAATGCCTGGAGGGCATTAGAAGATTGATGGAATCCAATTTTACGGGACCCGTGAATATAGGCTCAGAAGAGATTATTTCAATTAATAATTTAGCACTCATGGCTGCAAAAATTGCAAATAAAAATATAAGTTTAAAACATGTAGAGGGACCATTAGGAGTTCGTGGAAGAACATCAGAAAATTCCTTAATTCAAGAAAAATTAGGATGGAGTCCAAACTATCTTTTAGAAGAAGGGATGAAAAAAAATTACGATTGGATTAATGAGCAAGTAGAAAAGAATAAAAATAACATTTGAATTCTTAAACTATGAAACAAAAAATAGTTTTTCAATCCCAAAACAAAAAAGAAATCTTTCGGTTTTTAAGGTCAAATAAAAAAAGGAAGACGCTTAATTTTCTAAATTTGCACGACATATATCAAACAGGTAAGGAACCAATCTTTAAAAAATCTCTTCTTGAAAAGAATAATATTAACTTTATTGACGGTTTTATTATTTCGGTATATCTCTCAGCATTCTCCTTTAAAAAAATTTCTAGGACAACAGGTCCAACACTTACAAAAGCCATCCTATCCAATAGAGAATTACTTCAAAATAAAAAACATTTTTTCATTGGCTTAGAAAAAAAAGATAAAGAGGTTCTTCAGCGATTTTTTCCCCATTTGAAAGAAGCTTATTCATATAATCCCCCTTATATTAAGGGTTTAAATTTTTCTTTAAAAGAAATTGAAAAAATTACTAAGTTAATTAACAAATTTAATCCAAATTATGTTTGGGTGGGGATAGGGTGCCCAAAGCAAAATATTTTGTCATCGGTATTGGCCCCAAAAACAAAAGCACAATATTTCATGAATGTGGGGGCAGCACTAGATTTTCTTTTAGGAAAGAAAAAACAAGCACCACAAATAATAAGAAGATTTGGAATAGAATGGTTATATAGATTTATTACCGATTTTAAACATTCCAAAAAGAAGGTCTGGAGAAGTTTAGCCGGATTAAGATATTTACCGGGGAGTATAAAGATAAAATAATTTTTAAAGGATTGAAGCATTCTTCATTTAAATTAGATTTAAATAAGGGAGTTCATTAAAATAATAATAAAATAATCAACCAAAATATACCAAAACAACAATGAAGAAAATATTATTTCTATCCCCCTTACCACCACCACTATACGGCAGTGCGACATCTAGCAAGATGTGTCTCGAAATATTGAAAAAATCAAAAAAAATAGAAGTCCATAGCATTAAGCTAAATTATTCTAGAGATTTCGAGGATATAGGAAGAATAAATATCGATAAAATTAAGGGAATTTTTGAAGTTAAAAAAAGGATAAGGGATGAGATTAAAAAATTCAGACCAGACGAAATTTATTTCGTCCCAGCCACATACTCCTTTGGCCTAATTAGAGATTGGATATTTGTCAAAGAAATAAAAAAACATTGGGACAAGAAAATATTATTTCATATTCGGAGTAGGATATTGGATAAAACCTGGGAGAATTTATTCGGCAGACGAATACTTAAGGAAATTTATGAAGGCAATAAGGCAATAGTTCTAGGTAGGGAATTAATAGGAGATTTAAGGGGGATGATCCCAGCCAAAGACATATATATTTTACCAAACGCAATACAAAATAAAGTTTCCGATAAAGAATTGACCAAGATTATCAACAAAAGATCAAAAAATAAACAGATGAAAATATTATTTCTTTCCAACTTGGACAAAACTAAGGGATGGATGGAGCTTCTAGATGCTTGTAAAATTATGAATAAAAAGAGAACTCAATTTAAATGTAATATAATAGGAAAGTGGTTAAACAATAAAGATAAAAAATATTTTCATAAGTTTATTAGAAAAAACAAGTTGGAAAAAAGGGTCTTTTCGCATGGAGAAAAGAAAAACAAGAAAAAAGACAATTTTCTAAAAGCTGCAAACGTTTTGGTCTTCCCGACAAAAAGAGACACTTTCGGCAAGGTAATAATTGAAGCTTATATGTTTGGAGTGCCAGTTATTGGAAGTCGAGAAGGATCAATTCCATCTATTATTGATGATGGGAAGACAGGATTTTTACTGAAAACGAATAGCGGAGCAGAAATAGCCAAAAAAATTATATATCATAATAATTGGAAGAAGTTAGGAATGGCTGGACGGAAAAAGTTTCTAAAAGAGTTCGAGCTTGAGAAGTATAAAGTAAGCTTTTTGAATTTTTTTAAATAAACTTCCAATACTCACACCATTTATAAAATAAAAATAACCTTATCTTATAATTATTTGTGACCACAGAATCTATGGGGAGAATTTCCTTTTTATAAAAATCAACCCACTTTTTTGATAATATTTTACTTTTATATAACTGACGCAAAGTGTTCTCGTATGATTCATTGCTAATCCAATCTGCAATTGGAGGAGTAAAACCACACTTCTTTTTGCTTATTATTTCATTAGGTAGGAACTTGGATATTATTTCCTTAAAAAATGTTTTTTCTTTAAACAGAGAAACTTTGTATTTAGTGGGAAGTTTCATAGAATATTCAATCAAACGATAATCTAGAAAAGGGCATCTAACCTCTAAGGAGTTTATCATAGAAGCCCTATCTACCTTTGCTAGAAAGTTATCAGGAAAAGTATAAATTTCTATATCCATAAGACGAACTGCCTCTATTAAGTTGTTCCCGGATCTTCTGAGACAATCCCTCAGCCTTACCGACAAAAGATTCTTTACAATCTCTGGTCTATAGTAATTCTTTCTTGCCTCTGAATAAAATTTTTCCTTTTCAAGAAAACTGAGTCTTGTCCCTTCTTTCAGCCTGGAGAATGGTAACAGCAAAAATATCTCCCTAATAATTTTAGGAAACTTTCTTAAAAATTCCATTTGATATGCCATCTTATATCTAGGGTACCCACCGAATATTTCATCTCCGCCATCACCACTTAAAGAAACGGTCAATGTTTCTCTTGCAAACTTCGATAACATTCTTGTAGGGAACATTGATTCATCTGCGAAGGGCTCATCATAATAGTAAAACATATCTTTCAGCATTTCTCGAAAAGCAGTTTCCTTAAAATATTTATGATGATATTTAACTTTAAAAAAATTATTTAATATTTTAATATTTGAAGTCTCATCATATTTTCCCTCAAATCCAATTGAATAAGTATTAATGTCTTTATTTAATTTTTTAGCATAATGAACAACGGTAGAGGAGTCAAGTCCACCAGACAAAAAAGCTCCCAGTGGGACATCAGAAGTCATCCTTAACTTTATTGAGTCTGTCATTAAATCGTCAAACTCTTTTTTTAATTGAGGTTTATTGTCTATTGGATTAAACTTCGGCCAGTTATAATAAAACTCTTTTTTAATTTTACTTTCCTTTAAATCAAAAATCAAAGATTGCCTTTGTTCTATTTTTCGAATATTTTGATATATAGAATATGGAGCAGGAATAAATCCTAATGAAAAATATAAATCAACCGCATCTTTATCCAGCCCTAATTTTAATTTATGCTTTAAAATACCCTTAATTTCTGAAGAGAATATAAAACGGGTGTCATCAAAATAATAATACAATGGTTTTTTCCCAACCCTATCCCGGGATAAGAATAGGACCTGTTTCTGATGATCAAAAATACAAAATGCCCACATTCCATTAAACTTCTTAACACAATCTTCGCCCCATTCAAAATATGAAGCCAGAATTACCTCGGTATCTGAAGAAGATTTAAACATATAACCCCTTTGAATCAATTCTTTTCTTATTTCCTTGAAATTGTATATCTCTCCATTAAATACTATCGTAGCTTTGCCACCATTATGTTCATATGCCATTGGTTGCGCAGCCTTTTTAGAAAGATCTGTTATGGCCAGACGCCTATGCCCAAGAGAAACGCCTGCCATAGTGTTAAAGAACTCTCCACCTGCATCAGGTCCCCTATGTATGATAGAGTTGTTCATTTTTTTCAAGATAGGCTTATCTATAAAATTAAATCCATTTATTCCGCACATGTGACTACTAGACAACACCCCTTTATAATTATTCACAAAGAGATGACTATAGAAGCATATAACTATAAAAGCATATAATTATAAAATAGAATATGAGTAATTTCAAAATTCAAGTAGATAAAGATCACTATAAAAAAGAATACAATAGCGTTCCTAAGTTTATATCCTATTTCTACCAAATAGATATAACAGAGCAATTAAAGCCTAAAAGAATACTAGAGATTGGTGTTGGAAATGGGATAGTTTCGAATTATTTTAAAACAAATTATAACAACATTGATACCTGCGACTTTGAGAAAAAATTAAATCCAGATTTTTGCGCAGACATTAGAAATATGCCTATAAAAAGTAGCCAATATGACTTAGTTATGGCCTGTGAAGTTTTAGAACATATGCCATATTCGGATTTTGAGAAAGCACTTTCGGAGATTAAAAGAGTATCTAAAAAGTATGTATTAGTTTCAATTCCATATTGTGCCCTTTCTTTTGAAATGACTATAAAAATTCCAGGGCTAAGAAAAATTATTAATAGAAGGTTTTTAGATTTCTTTTTTAGATTTCCTATGTTTTTTAAGAAGCCCAAATTTAATGGTGAGCATTATTGGGAAATTGGGACAAGAGGATATTCTTTAAAGAAAGTCAGAAAAGATATAGAAAAACATTTTAACATAAAAAAAGAAATCAGACCGATTATGAATTCATACGACCATTTTTTTCTTTTAGAAAAAAAATAAAATTAATTTTTAGCTTAATGATATTTTTGCCATTTTAATTTTATAGAAGAAAGGACATAATCACTGCAGCGAGCTTTCACCCTTGCACCTAATTACCCAATCATAATCATGAATAGAATTATATTTATCAAACTTAATTATTTTTAAACCATATTTTTTCGCTATTTTTTCGCTATTTTCATTATATCTCCACCATCCAAAAACAACTTCAGTTGGAGTAATTCCTATCTCTTTTTTTAACCAATCTATAGAATTTTTGATTAGAGTCTCTTGCTCCTCATATCCTATCTTCATTAAGGGGTGTAAATGAACATGTAGCTGCAATCTTTCACCCAGTTTTTTCATTTTCAAATATCTCTTCTTCATTTTGGCTTCAATATACTTTTTTGATTCAGACAGAGAAAAATATCCCTTTGTCAGAGGAAAGTTGTCTGGGGTCATTAAATACCAAGTATGAATTTCTTTATTTTTAATTTTATCCTTCACAATATCCCAAACATCATCATAAAAAATCGATTCTACATGTACTGTCAGGGGCTTAAATCTAACAATTACTATACGAATAGCCTTTTTGACAAATCCGAAAAATTGCTTGATAGTTATCATCAAAAATAAGGTTAAACAAAGTTTAAAAGTATTTATGCCCCCAAAATACTATGAGATCTAAAAGGTTAATAAGAGATTTTATCCCGAGTTGTCTGTTAAGGGTCATAAAATCTTTATGCTATAAATTAAGAGGGGCAATATTCTCTGGAAACAAATATTATTGTCCAGTTTGTGAAAAAGGACTTTCTAGGTTTTTAACTTATGAGAATGCAAATACAAAAATGTGTCCAAATTGTGCATCATTAAGCAGGCACAGATCAGTTTTCTTATATTTAAAAACAAAGAAGTATCTATCTAAAAAAAATACAAAAATGCTACATTTCGCACCAGAATATTCTTTACAAAAGAAATTTAAAAGCATATTCGGAAAAAATTATATAAGCACAGATATCGAACACCCAGATGCAATGTTGCACGCAGATATCACAAATATGCCACTAAAAAAAAATAGTTTCGACATAATTATTTGTAATCACGTACTGCAAGAAATAAGGGAAGATGTAAAAGCAATAGGGGAGATGTTCAGGCTTTTAAAGAGGAGTGGAGTAGCCATAATAACAATACCCATAAATAAAAGGTTAAACAAGACCATAGAAAAGGAAGTTAATACAGACAAAGAAAGAGCGGAGCTATACGGATATTATGGAGCAATAAGAATTTATGGGAGGGAGTTCATAGACAGATTAAAAAAAGCGGGTTTCGAAACCATGATTATTCATCCTTTGAAATTTTTTAGTAAAGAAGAAATAAAAAAACATAATTTAGGCAAAGAAAAAATATATGTCTGTAAAAAATGAAAAAAATGAAAATCGCAATATTAGATATGCTACCGACACATTATAGAGTTCCAATATACGAGAAACTATCGGGTGAATCAGGAATAGATTTAATGGTATATTTTTCCTCAGCATACGGAGTAAAAGGTCCACCAGTAAAAACATTCAGTAAAAAAGTTAAGTGGGAAGGTGTCTCATTAAAGTTTAAGCACAAATTTCTAAAAAATTATTATTTTAAAGAGCCCCCATTCCCACCGAAGAGAATGTGGAATTTTGGAATAATAAAAGAAATTATCAATGAAAATTTTGATGCCATTATAATTGTCAGCTATACCCCCCTTTCTCATAAATTGGCCATGCTTACAGCAAAATTGACAGGAACACCAATTATTCTAAAAGAAGAGGCAGATCTTTTAAAGCAACCGAAGGGAATAAAAAAAATACTAAAAGACTTCTTTTTAAGGAAGATCATAAAATCCTCAGGAGCTTTTTTATATGGGTATAAAAAAAATAGAGAGTTCTTCAAGCATTATGGGGGGAAAAACAAAGATATTTTCTTTTTCCCATGCGCAGTAAATAATGAGATGTTCCAAGCACAAAGAAAACATCTACCGACTAAAGATATACTGAAGAAACGGTTGTGTTTCTCATCTAAATATTTCTTTGGAGTATTTATTGGTCGTATGAACCCAGTAAAAAATGTTTTACATATTATTAAAGCTGCAGAGGAATTGCAGAGAAAAGGAATACTAATGGGTTTAATAATAGTAGGAGAGGGAATCGAAGAAAATCTATTAAAAGAATATGTAAAGAAAAATAAAATTAAAGAAATACACTTTGTAGGATTTAAACAACAAAGAGAAATTGCAGAATACATAAAGGCTTCAGATATATCTATTTTAGCCTCAAGCGAAGACAGATCTCCAAAATCTCTAAATGAAACTATGAATTTCGGACTCCCGGCAATCGTTACTAACAAGGTCGCAACTGCACCAGATTTGGTTAAAAAGAATAAAACTGGATTCATCTATCCAGTGGGAGAGATACATAAGTTATCTACATATATGGAAAAATTATATCAGGATAAGAAACTATATAACAATATGTCAAAAAACACAGATAAACTTATTAAGGAATGGAATTTTGATAAAGATATCAAGGGGTTAGTGGAGGCAGTAAAACATGTCAAAAATTAAAAAATTAAAAAAAGACGGATTCGTCTTCAGTTATAGGGCAGAAACTTCTGACAAGTCGGAGCTAAAAGGGAATCTTACGGAGTTCTTAATACCTGAATATGGAATATTTCATGATGATATAGTAATAGATATAGGAGCATATATAGGAACATTCGCGATTCCCATATCTGCAAGAGTTGGTAGCGGAAAGATATTTTCTTTGGAGCCATGTAAGGACACATTCAACATTCTAAAGAAAAATATAGCATTAAATAATATTAAAAACATCACCCCGATAAACTTAGCGATTGCAGATTTAAATAAAGAGATAAAATTATACCATGCTCCCAAGGGAGGGCTTTGGGGAAACTCGTTGACGAATGATTTTTTAGGGAAATTTGAAATTGTCCAATCTGAGACCCTAGAAACCTTTATGAAAAATAACAAGATTTCTCATTGCGATTTTATGAAGATTAATTGTGAAGGCTCAGAATTTGAGATAATCTTAGGGTCAAACAAAGAAACTTTACAAAAGATAGAATTGATGTTAATCCTTTATCATGAGGATTATAATAAAAAGCACAAGAAAGAGGAAATAATAAGACATCTAAAAAACAGTGGATTTTCAATTGCGATTAAAAACCAAACAAAAAAACGAGGATGGATTATTGCTAAAAATAGAGCAAAGAACCAATAAAATGAAAATTATTTATAAGGATATCACAAAAAAAAACATTGCCCTCTTGGGTAAACCAACTCTCCATTTTTTTGGATATTATCACAAGTCTCCATGGAATTTATCACAAAACAAAATATTATTTCTTCGACCCTCTTTCATAAACAGACATCCGAACAAAGACGACATATTAAAAATTGGATTCTACGATTTAAATCTAAAAAAGGAACATATTTTTTCAGAGACAAAGTCTTGGAACTGGCAACAGGGATGCATGCTTCAATGGCACCCCACAAAAGAAGATACGGTAATATTTAATAAAAGAGAGGGTAACGATTTCATTTGTGTATTTTATAATATAAAATCTAAGAAAGAGCAGATTCATCCCGTACCAGTATGTGATATTAGTCCAGACGGAAAGAAAATTGCATCATTAAATTTTCCCAAATTGAATGAGGTTAGGCAGGGGTATGGATATGAAGGACATGTCTCAAAATCAATAAAAATATCTCCAGAAAACGATGGCATTTTTATATACGATACTTCTACAAAAAAGAAAAGTCTTGTGATTACTTTTAAGGGCTTATTGAAAGAAAAACCGCTAAAATCAATGAGCTATGGAAGGCACTGGGTAAATCACATAGAATTTAGTCCAAAAAGCGACAAATTGCTTTTCTTCCACCGATGGGACGTTCCAGGGGGAATGCATTACTCACGAGTTTATATTTTAAATTTAAAGACGAATAAATTATCAATGTTATTGGACAGTGGGTTCTTTTCTCACTATTGTTGGAAGAATAACGAAGAAGTATTAATATGGACATCTCTGCCAAGCGCAATTGGAAATATAAGAAAAAACAAAACATTGTCTAAATTAGCCTTCAAGTTGGTTAAGCCAATCTACAAAAAAATAGTACCTGAAACAATACGAAAGAAAATATTCAATGAGAGTTATTGTCTGTTTTCATCAGAAGGAAAGCTAATTAACAAAATACCAATATGGAATAGCGACGGACACCCCTCCTTTTCCCCAGACAAAAGATTTATTTTAACAGACACGTACCCAGACAAAAAACATTATAGGACTTTAATATTATACGATACAAAATATAATAAAAGACATATTGTGGCTAGGTTCTACTCTCTCCCGGATAAAAAATACACAAAAGATCCAAATTGGGACTATAGCGGGATGAGGTGCGATTTGCACCCAAGATGGAATAGGGACGGATCAAAAGTATGCATAGATTCAGTTCATGAAGGATTTAGGGGGATGTATATTATAGATGTCTCAAAAACAACAAAAGCATAATTATCTTACTTTAACTATCCCAAGTTTAATCAACGAATCCTTAACAAAAACTCTTATTCCAAATATTTTCAGTAAATTATACAGAATACTACTCATTATAGGAAAACTTTCTTTTCTCAGATAATCATGGGCAGATAGGTAACTATAACCCCAAAACTTAAAAAAACAGAGCCACTTTTTACTATAATACGGAAAATCAATAAACTTGATCTTCCTTATTCTTATCTTATTTTTATTGAATTTTAACATATAATTAAAATACAATATGTACTCAGAAAAACCAGATTCGGTATTTTTATCTATATTGGTCATGACCTTCTCCCAAAATTCTAAGTCATTATCCTTAGATCTAAGCTTTAAAATTTCCATTATATATTTCCTCTGAAAGAGCATATGATGAGTAACCCCCGAGTAAGACAAGACTGGGAAGTCAATATCAAACACTCTTTTCACTATGCTGTAATAAGGGTCATGCTTTCCAATCTCTATATTGTATAATGGAACACCTCCCTCAAAGAAATTTGTTTTTTTTAGAAATATAGTATCAGCGTCTATCACTAAGACATTATCAAGAGATTTATTCCCGATAACTTTTAAAAAGTATAACTTAAGAAATTGTTGATAATACCAACCTACACGTTCCTCCGACGCATATTTTGCAATATCACTTTTAGAAAAAGGGAATAACTTCTCATCTACAAAAACAATATCCTCATCTGGCAAGAAATTTTTCTTGCTCAATAAAAATATTTTTCTATATCCAACCACATTCTTCTGGGCATACTTTATGCTTTCTTTCAATGATTCCATATCCTTTTCATGACAAAGAAATAATATGTCAAATTTTTTTTTATTTCTTACCATTTTTAATGGCCTCCCCATATATTTTTTTCAGTTCCTTATTTCTTCTTTCTATGGAAAATCTCCCCCCGGGGGTAAATAATTTTAGACATTTTTTAGACATTTTTTTCCTAATAGAGCTCTCCCTAATTAACAATTCGGTTTTGTCTACTATTCCAGATATTAAATCCATCTGCAAATTTTCCATATAATAAGGAATCTCAGCATCACCAAATAGAGTTTTTATTAAAAACCCACTTTTCCCATCCTCTATCAACTCAGACCTAGAGTTTCTTTCCGCGCCGACAACTGGCAGCCCGAAACTCATAGCCTCGAGAATAGGAAAGCCAAGGGTATCATTAAAAGAAGGATAAACAAAAATATTAGAAGTCGAATAGAATTCTCTAAACACTCTCTCTTGTGGCATCATCCCAAAAAGTTTAAGGTTTTTATTCCGAGAGTATTTTTTAGTTACTTCTTCAGGGATATCAGAAATGACGACACCTTCAACATTATCATACTTTTTAGTTAATCGATCCATCGCTTCAATAGCATACAGTCCACCTTTAAAATAAAATTTTCTTGAGATAAATAGTAGTCGGATTTTATTAGATTTAACTTTTTTGAGATTTTGCCTAGGGACTCCAGGATAAACAACTTTAATTTTATTTTTTATTCCAGGGAAATATTCAATTATATCTCTTTTGGCCCATTCAGTCCAGACAACTATACTCTTACAATATGGGCTTCTGAGGAACTTGTAAATTCCTTTCCGATAATTAAGTCGAGGAGGCCCTCCGCTAGCCCAAAATTGTCCGACATATTCCATATTGCAAATCCACGGATATTTATTTTTGCTTAAGCAATGAGCGCAATGTATAATATCACACCCATCTACACTTCTGGTATAGTGAGCATTGGGCATCGAGGGATAGATACATCTTATTATTTTCTTGATTATTTTCTTTAGAATATCATTGATTTTCATTAATCCTCTTTTCTGAATAAGATTAGAAGCATCATTAAGGTTAATATATTTCACACCACTAGGAGGGGATTCCTTTAAAAATTTATAATAAGGGGAATCACTAGATTTCCAGGGTTTCTGCAAATAAACCTTTATCATATTATTTCAGGACTATTAACTCAAAATTTATCTCGGACGCAGGAAAAATTCCAGCAAAAAATTTACAATAAAAAGAATGATTAGAATTTATTATTGGATTAAAAAACCAATTAAATTTTCCAATTCTACCCAACCCATAATTTAACTTAACTTCTTTTATATCTAATAAACTTTTCTTTGCGCCGACTTCATGAGAGTATTCAGAGATGGTAGACTTAATGTTGAAATAATTAAAAGTAAAAGGCGAAAAAGATCTCACATGTGTTGGGTCAGTTGCTTGCTCTGCCCCAGCATAAAAAGGAACTTTTATTTTTATAATAGCTCCCTTTTTGCAAATCCTATGTATTTCGTGCATTAAAGGAACAAAGTTTATAACATGCTCAAAAACATGATTTGCAATAATTTCATCAACACTATTGTTCTTAAAAGGCAATTCCTTTTCTAAATCCACTACTTTATCTGGATTGACATCCTTAGATATATCACAGTTCACGTACCCATTCTTGTAATCATGGCCGCAGCCCAGATGCAACTTCATCATTTTTTTAGAGCTACTAACTCAAATTTTATTTCAGATGCGGGGAGAATAAAGGCAAACAGCCTGCAATACAATGCATGATGGAGATTTATAATGGGATTCATAATAAAGTTTAGCTTCGCAGACTTACCAAGTCCATAATTTATTCTAACATCTTTTACATGATACATGTCTTCAGAGCAGCCGACTTCATGAGAGAACCCCCCAACTTTAAAATAATTAAAAGTAAAAGGCGAAAAAAATCTCACATGTGTTGGATCATTAAATTGTCCCCATGCAGCATAAAAAGGAACTTTTATTTTTATAATAGCTCCCTTTTTGCAAATCCTATGTATTTCGTGCATTAAAGGAACAAAGTTTATAACATGCTCAAAAACATGATTTGCAATAATTTCATCAACACTATTGTTCTTAAAAGGCAATTCCTTTTCTAAATCCACTACTTTATCTGGATTGACATCCTTAGATATATCACAGTTCACGTACCCATTCTTGTAATCATGGCCACAGCCCAGATGCAACTTCATTTAAACTTCATCCCATCTAAAGCCCCAAATGTTCCATTAAAAGGATGCTTAAATTCTTCAATAATTTTAATTTCCTCAGGAATATCTTCAACATTCCAAATTTTAATTGGACCCCTAAATCCTTGATAATAAATAAAATCTCCAATAGAAATATTCTGAGATTTCAAGTTAGAAATAATAGGATTGTCTTCAGTATGTACAAGTTCAAGAGTCTCATAATTACCAAACGGATCATCCATCAAAAATAATTGCGCAAATAGGCTCTGAGAGACCTTCTGAGACAAATAAATAGCTGCACCCATGTTCTTTATCTTCCCGCTTTCAACTGCAGGAATAATATCAATAGTAGCATTAAGCCCATTTTTAAAATCTACAATTTCCCCATTAACATATACATATCTAATAGGGATACGAGTTTGAATATTGTTATATATATAAACAGCTTCAGGCTGTTGCATAGAATTACCATTTAAATTTAAAACAATACCAATAATTACCGCTTTGTTCGCAGGTAAAAATACATCATTATAAATAATATCCTCAAAAATATAACTTCCACCGCTAAAAACAATAGTTGTGCCATTAGAGGTTTCTTTTGTCTGTTTTGCGTCTATAATCATTATAGGAATAGCAGAAAATCTATCAAGCTCATTTTCTCCATCTCCCCCACCAATTTTTGAATATGCAGAATATTTGCCCAAATCAGTCTGATCAATCAACAAATAATCAACATCTAATGTCTTAAACATACTAAGT
>CAYPPP010000014.1:0-15689 GCA_964412645.1 uncultured Candidatus Saccharibacteria bacterium | reverse complement strand
CAGTTACAAGTTCCATCAAAGGCATGCCTGCCCTATTAAAATCAACTAGACTATAATCTTTTCCTTTTGGATGAATTAATCTACCCGTATCTTCTTCCAAATGAATTCTTGTAATTTTAACTCTTTTTCCTTCAATATTCAGATAGCCGGGTCCGCACAACGGATATTTATATTGAGAAATTTGATATCCTTTAGGTAAGTCAGGATAAAAATAGTTTTTTCTATCAAATTGGGAATATTCAGAAATTTCGCAATTCAAGGCAAGTCCCGTCTTAAGCACTTTTTTAACTGCTTCTTCGTTGGCCGTTGGCAATGTTCCTGGATGTGCCAAACAGACTGGGCAAATATTTTTATTCGGTTCTTTTTCGTCAGGATCATTTTTACAACTACAAAACATTTTGGTATTTGTCTTCAATTCTGCGTGAATTTCCATTCCAATTGTTGGTTTATATTTCATATTTTTTAGAAGTTTAGCCTCGGCAAACCTTTTTTGTCAAAGCCTAGTCTCTCTAAACCCTTACTTATTCTAAGTTTGTCGAAGGAAGAACCCTTTGCTTTCTTTCTCAAATTATCTACTTCCCAATTATTTTTTACCACCCTTATCTCAATGTGCTTTCTATGGAGAAAAACAAGTAAAGAAATACACCTGCGATAATCAAAATATAAATTGCAGTAAAAAATAGTCTTTTTTTATTCGTTTTTAGACAATAAACAAGTAACCAAGATAAAGCAACAGCCAATATAATAAGGAATATAACATTAGGACGATCAAGATCAACAATGGGACCTAGAAAAAGCGCAAAAGGAAGCAGTACAAAAGATCTGACGGGAAATATAGGATAAAAGAAAATAAAAAAGAATAGTCCTAAAAGGAGCGAAAACATAGTAAGCTTCTTTCCCGAATTTTTTGACAAGAAAATATTAAAATACTTGAATAATTTTATAATCGTAGGGAAATAATGCGATAAACTGGGCATAATTTTTTATAGTTTGTTAATACAATATGCCGATGCTTTATTTAGAGGCTTAGCCTCGGCAAACTCTTATCTAGCTAATCCTGGGGAAAGAAGAACCTTTCACTTCGTTCAAGAACCTTGAGTTAAGCCTCCGATCTCCCCAACCTTCCCCAACTTAGCTCCCGGCTTTCCCAAGTCGTCTAACACATAGAATGTATTGTTTGTTATTTGTTTATATCATCTATCCCAATCCTATCACAAAAAAAAGAGTAAAAAAAGAGGCGCACTAAACGCGCCCCAGAAGTTTCTTTAAGTATGTTCTCGCATCTTGACTTGATCTTGCGTAATTTTCTTTATGGGTTTTCAAAAGAACACCGAACGAAGGCAGCAATACGAGAAGAGATACAGCTACTCCTAATAAAAAATTACTCATTTTTTCCTCCTCCTTAAGGAACTAGTTATATTTCAATCCTAACCGAATTGTTCTATTTTATCAATCCTTAAAAAGACCGCAAAGCGATTACCAAAATTTTTATTTTTATATCTTCCGTCAAGGTTCCCCCGGTGAACCGGGGGGTTCTTCATTTTTAAGCACTGATTTATTCCCTATTCGTAATCTAATGCGTCAACTGGACTTAATCTTGCCGCTTTTCTTGCGGGAAAATAACCAGAAACACAGCCAACAACAATGGCGAAGGCAATAGTAGCAATAATCATACCAGGAGAAAGATATGCTTGAATTGCTAAAGATGCTTGAATATTAATAGCAAAAGCAGCAAGTTTGGCAAATATAATGCCTAAGATCATGCCACAAATACCGCCAATAAGTCCCATAATACCTGCTTCAATTAAAAATATCTGAGTAATTGCCGTTGTTGTCGCTCCAACTGCTTTCATAATACCAATTTCTTTGGTTCTCTCGCGAACGGAAGTGTACATTGTATTCATAATTCCAATTGCGCCAATAAGAATGGAAAAACCAGCAATCGCTAGAATAACTGCTTGAATTGTGCCAATGACATCACTTGCCATTTCCATTGCTTTTTCGCTATTGATGACGCTGAAAGAAGAACTATCTTTGCCTCTCTGGCGTTTTCCTGTTTTTTCTAAATTAGCTTTAATTCTATCAGTTACTTCTTTTTGTTCATAGCCATCTTTAATAATAGCCATTGCCATAGGAGCATCTTTTCTATCGCCAGTGATTTTCCTAAAAAGATTAAGATCAAGAGCAACCATGCTATCATCTTGTTTGCTTCCCTGCGCGCGCGCAATACCGACAACTTTAAATTTATTTCCAGCTATATATGCTTCATCATTAATTTTAATGTCGGGAAAAATTTCCTTAACAACTACAGGTCCTATTAAAAGTTCTCGTTTATTTTCTCCGGGTAAGCGTCCTTGGGCTGCCTTTATTCCGAATTTGGTTTCAAGATAGTATAAACTTTCCTTATCCATAGGTATTCCGTAAAGAATAACAGTTTTCTTTTTGCCATCGAACCTCATTGTCTCTCCTTTCCAATTATAAGAAATAACTTTTTCAACGCCCTCAGTCTTTTCAATTGTTTTAATATTTTCTTCGGAAATCTTCATATTGCCGATCATCGTATTCATTAAGTTTTCAGAGTCGCCTGGTGTAATTATTACCACATCAGACCCCATCATTTTCATTTGGTTTGTTACTACTTGCTTCATTCCTTCTGACAAAGACACAAGGGTGATAATCATAAAAACACCAATGATAAAACCTAAAATAGTAAGCCAGCTTCTAAGCGATCGGCTTTTTAGATTACGAATAGCAATTTTGAAATAATCTTTTTTCATAAATTCACAAAGATTGTGTTTCTCACAAGTTCGAAATTAATCTTGTTTCATAAATTCACAAAGATTGTGTTTCTCACAAGTTCGAAATTAATCTTGTTTCATATTAAATTACTTGTCCATCTTTTATTTTAACTATTCTTTGTCCATAACTGGCGACATCGTGATCATGCGTGATAACAATAATCGTTTTCTTTTCTTTTTTATGAAGGGTTTTAAAAATATTCATTACCTTCTTGCCTGTGATTGAATCAAGATTTCCTGTTGGTTCATCAGCTAAGATGACATTAGGGTTATTAGCAAGCGCTCTTGCAATTGCGACTCTTTGTTGTTCTCCTCCTGACATTTCAGAAGGTTTGTGATTCATTCTCTTTTCAAGACCAACCATTGTAAGTAGTTTTTTTGCTCGCTGTTGTCTTTTAGAGTAAGTAATTCCAAAGAAAACCATAGGTAGCATAACATTTTCTAAAGCAGTGAGATTCTGCATAATATTGAATTGCTGAAAAACAAAACCAATTTCTTTACCCCTAACTCGAGCAAGCTCATTTTCTGTCATTTTTGAAATATTTTGATTATCAAGGAATACTTTTCCCTTAGTTGGAAGATCAAGACACCCTATAATATGCAGTAAAGTAGACTTTCCTGAACCGCTCGGTCCAACAATAGAAACAAATTTATTTGGATAAATTTCAAGATTAGCGCCTCTTAAAGCGCTTACTTTTACTGCTCCCGGACTATAAACTTTCCAAACATTATCTAATTTAATTATAGGATGTTTAACCATCTATTTAAGGAATAATTACTTGTTCTCCCTCATTTAATCCTTTTATAATTTCTATTTGATTGTCGTCTCCTCTTGTGCCAACTTTGATTTCTTTTTCAATAACCCTGTCTTTTATGAGAACATTAACATATAATTTGCCATTTTTTTCTACTAGGGCAGATTCAGGAATAACAAGAACATTATTTTTTGATGAAATTGTAATAGATATATCGGTACTCATACCTGGCTTAATACCTTCAATCTTTTTATCAAAATCAACGGAAACTTCATAATAAACAACGCCATCTACTATATTGTCTATTGGCTCAATTGATGCTACTGTACCGGTTATAGCTAAATTTGGAAAAGCAATAAGTTGAATTTTAACTGGATTTCCAATATTAATTTTAGCAATATCTTCCTCATAAATATTGGTTTTTATTTGAAATGGTTTTTGGGGCAAAAGGGCGACGACGATCTCTCCGGCACCGGCTGTCTCCCCTTTTCTTTTTTTTATTCTTATAATCTGACCATCAACAGGGCTTTTAATATGGGATTGGTTAATCTTGCTGATTAAAAGCAATCTGTCTGCTTGGGCTTGTTCTGTTTGCGCTTCATAAAGATTAACATTTTCTTTGGTTGGTCCAGCTATCAATTTTTCAAGCGTCTTTTCAGATTCTTCTAGTTGTCCTTCGGTCTCGACAACACTGGCTTGCGCACTATCAATAGTGGAAGTTCCGGTAATTTTAGTTGAAGCAATAGATTGTTGAGCATTGGCCGAATTAGTTCTTTCAGTATTAATACTTGCTCTTCTAGTATCAATCGTTGTTTTATCTGTATCTGTAACGGTTGATCTATATAAAATTGACTCACAAGCATTTCTTACATCCGATAAAGCAAAGTAAGTTACATCAAGAGCTGTTTTAATTCCAGAAAGTGCAATATCAATATTTTCATCAGTTGGATTAGCGCTAATGGTATCAATATAATTTTTTATCTTATCTCTTACTTCTTTAACGTCTTTTTGAGCTTTTTTTACGGCTGTTCCATCTTGATCATTAATATTGAAATATGACTGTTGAACATCATCAATTGTTAAATAAGAGTTGTAAATATCAAGATAAGCATCGTTTAAAACATTAGAAGCATCTTCATAAGCGCTTTCAATATTATTTTTAGTAGAAATTTTAATATCTTCTAAAGATTTTTCTTTGTTTTTTAGTTTAATTTCTGTATTCTTAACCTGTGTTTCTGCTAAGCTTATTGTTTCACTGGTGGCGCCGACTAAAATATTTGCGAGTTGTGCTTGAGCCGCCTTTAAAGAAGCATTGGCTTTTTGAAGTTGAGCGTTCAATTCACTATAATCAACGGTGGCAAGGGTCTTGCCGGAATCAACATTATCTCCCACCTCAGCATTAATAATGTTTATTGTTCCACCGCTTTTGAAGCTCAGGCCAATTTCATCTGATATTCTGACTATGCCTGTTTCTGAAATGTTTTCTTCAATATTTTCTTTCGTAACACCAATGACTGTTTTATCTGAGTCTTTTGAAGAAGAGCTTAGATAAACTTTTCCAGCAATTAGCAAAAGAATCAAGACAATAACAATCCAAATAATTTTTTTTGTCGTAAATTTTTTATTAATCATATTTTAAATGTTTCTATTTGTAAAGTTAAAGCATTGTAACATAAATATAACTTATATGTAAAGGTTTTTTATCTAATTCTAAAAATTATTTTTTCTTTAATTCCCAATCCTTATACATTCTTGGGATCATCATTTCTGGATTCCATTCTTTTTTAATTTTTTCAATATCTTTTGCACCTTGATATTTGCCTGTCTTATAATAAGAATCCTTTTTGTCAATTGGTTCAGTTTCAAAAAAAGTCATTTGGCCGATTCTCCTGCCTACCACTAAGGGAATATGATAGAAACGGCTATTATTAGTTATTTCAACTGTCCAGCGATTAACATAGCCAATATCGCCCCAGCCAGCATCTTTGCAAATTTCAAGAAAATTTCTTCCCATAGAAGAACGCGCTTTGAGCATAGTATTAATACAATGCTTACCGCCAATGAATTCTCTAGTATGGGATAGAATTGTTTCTCCGGGAGCGATCCAAATAATAAGATCATCTGCATTAATTCCCGGCATTCTTTTAAATGGAGATTTCTTAATCCACTCTTTTAATGGTTTTGCAATATAATATTCTGGTCCCCAAACCCTTTCAACATCTTTTTTTGAATAGGGATTGTAAGTAATATATCCTCCGTCATGGTGTGATTCGCGCCAATAATATTTTCCCAAAGTAACATCGTAAGAAGCGGAACCTAAATTTTTATCACAAAAAGGATCAATGATAACATTGTCCTCCTTAATGTGTCTTAAAATTGCGTTGTGAGAAAGAAGCATTAATTAAACCTTAAGATATCTTTTAATGGCAATATAACTTCCTAATGCACCTAGGCTTATACCAATAGCAAGCTGTATTGCAATAATCGTTAATAGATTATTTGTAAAATGTTGATAAAGATTGAAATCTAAGAGCATGCTTGACAATCTTGGGCTTGAAACCTTAAATGTCACCCAACAAACAAGAGTGCTTATGACAGTTGCTAAAACTCCATAAATAATGCCTTCAACGATAAAAGGACCTCTAATGTAAGCATTGCTTGCTCCGACAAGTCGCATAATACCAATTTCATCTCTTACTGAATAAATAGTCAAACGAATTGTGTTAAATGTTACCAAAATAACAATTGCTATCAAAATAATACTCAGGACAAGGCCTGCCTTTTGAACACCTGAGGAAAAACTGCTGATCCGAGTGACAATATCCTTATTTTCTTGATAATTAACTTTATCAATTAACGCTTCATAATTTTTGCTTAAATATTGATCAATAAAAGGAAAATCGGTTGCTGGTTCTTGCGCTTGAATATTTAAAGAAGCGGTTAGTGGATTTGATCCTATTTCTTCAAGGCTTTGAAGAATTAAAGGATCGTTTTGATGGCGTTTTTTAAAACGTGCCAAAGCATCACTGCGAGAAATATATTCTACATTGGTTATCTGCTCCATTTTCTTAAGGTTTTCTTTTATTCCGACAATATCTGTTTCATCGGCGTCAATTTTAAAATAAACGCTGATATCCATACGGGTTTTTAAATTATCAACAAGATTATTTGCTGTTTGACCAAACATAAAAAAAGAAACAACAACAAAAAGAGTAATCACCATAACCCCTAAAGTCGCTTGAGAAACCCATCGATTACGCCAAAAATCAGCAAAGCCAGTTTTTATAATACGAAAAAATGGAGTCAACATAATAATAAATAATTACACAATAAACCTGCCCTCTTTCTCGTCTCTGATAATCTTGCCATTTTCCAAGCTTACCACTCTTTTGCCCAAAGAATTAATAATATCTTTATCATGAGAAGCTAAAATAACAGTTGTTCCCAATTCATTAATTTTCACCAAAAGATTAATAATATCCCAAGTGTGAATTGGATCTAAATTGCCCGTTGGTTCATCAGCGATCAGAATTTCTGGCTTGAGCGCTAACGCTCGTCCAATAGCGATTCTTTGTTTTTCCCCACCTGATAATTGGGCGGGAAAATTATTTTTTCTATCTTCAAGCCCGATTATTTTAAGAATTTTTAATGTATCTTCTTTAATTTTTTTATGAGGTAGATTAGCTACTTCCATAGCAAAAGAGACATTTTCGTAAGCAGTTCTAGAACTTAATAATTTGAAATCTTGGAAAACAGTACCAATTTTTCTGCGGTAAAATGGCAAAAGATTGGGCTTGATGTTTGCAATGTCAATATTATCAACAAAAATTTTACCAGACGTTGGACTGTGCTCGCCTATTAAGAGTTTAACTATTGTCGTTTTTCCTGCGCCGGATCGTCCAACAAGTGAAATAAATTCACGCGGTTGTATCTTAAGATTAATTTTTTGAAGAACGAAGGAATTACTAAAAACTTTTGAAATATTGTCAAAAATTATCATAAAATTAATTTTAGTTTTTTGAAAATAACACTATTTTACAAAATTAAACCAAACTATTCCTCAGGTTAGCTTCAATCAACTGACCGAGATCTCCATCAAGTACTTTGTCCACATTAGACAATTCTAACTTGGTGCGATGATCACGAATCTGCTTGTAAGGATGAAGAACGTAAGTTCTTATTTGATTGCCCCATTCAGGAGAGATTTTTTCCTTGAGCGCTTCAACTTTCTTAAGGTTTTTTTGTTCAAGGGCGTTAATAACTTTTGCTAAAAGAAGTTTCATTGCCTCTTCTCTGTTGCGCGATTGAGATCTTTCTTTTTGCGAAGCAGAGTGTAACCCACTGGGAACATGAGTAATTCTCACGGCAGTTTCACGGCGATTAACATTTTGACCTCCCGGGCCACTAGATTTAAAAAGATCAATTTTCAAATCTTTAGGATCAATCTTATAATTTTCAAGATCAATTTTGGCAATTTCTGGCAAAACCTCAACTAATACAAAAGATGTATGTCTTAATGATTGAGCCGAGTAAGGCGAAATACGAATCAAACGGTGAACGCCTGCCTCATGTTTCAACATTCCATAAGTATAATTTCCTTTAATTTTTAAAACCGCATTTTTAATACCATTTTCTTCAGTTTCTGTGATATCAAGTAATTGCGTTTTTAGCCCTTCTTTCTCAGCGTATCTTTCGTACATTCTGAGAAGCATTTTTGCCCAATTTTGCGCGTCAATTCCGCCCGCGCCCGAATAAATTAATAAAAGAGCATTTCTTCTATCATACTTTTTTCCTAAATAAACTGCAAGTTCTAATTTTTTATAAAGCTTTAATTTACCGTTATACTCTTTCTCAATTTCTACCAGTAATTCTTTATTGTCTTTATCGTTTTCAGTTTTTAAATCTTTGGCCAATAAAAAAAACTCATCAACTTCTTTTTTTAAATAAACCCATTCTTGTTTTTGGTCTTTCAAAAAATTAAGGCGGGATTGAATTTCTCCCGCTTCAGAAAGGTTTTCTTTCCAAATATCCTTATCTTGAATTTTGCGATCAAGTTCTCTAATTTCTTTATCACTTTTTTCTAATTTAAGATAATCCATCGTTTGATGGATATTATCTTTAAGTTTAATAAGGTTTTCTTTCAGTTCTCTTATTGATATCATACCAAGCTATTTTACAATATTTTTCTTCAATTGCCAGTCTTTAGAAATCAATCAGTATAGACATTGGATATCTACACTAATATTTTTATAAAGCGGGATACCGGACTCGAACCGGCGTCTTAACCTTGGGAAGGTTACGTTGAACCTCTCAACTAATCCCGCGCGCCAAAAAAATATCGTTGCCATTTTCCTGGATTAGAAAGTTCTTTAATGTTTTCTTCTTGAACTTTCTTTTCTTGGACCGTTTTTTCTCCTTGAGGCGCTCGATTATTTTTGTTAGGGATCACTGCGATTACTTCTTCGCCTGGTTTTTGATAATTCAAAAGACGTCGCGCTTCTTTTTCTAAAAAATCCTGGCTAGTGTAATATTCTTTATTTTTTTTTATTTCATCCCTCTCAAGCTCAATTTCTTTTATATCTGAACGCAAAGACGCTAATCTATTATCAATTTCTTTTTTTTCTGAAATAATGTTTGTTAAGGAGTATCCTAAATAACCTACACCTAATAACATTATAAGAAGAGAAATTTTCGAACTCGCGATTTTAGAAAACATAATAAAACTTTAAACTTAATGATTTATGTAATATAATCAATTTTATATGAAGAAAAAACCAATCCGTCATTTTATTTGGAAAATTGCTATTATCTTAGTTGCACTTTCAATGATAGGATTTTTAATTATTCCTGCTTTTACTTGATTATAGCAATAAAAATTTGCACCAACAAGCTAATATAATCTAATTAGTAAATTCGCTTGTTATAGCATTTGCCCGCGTAGCTCAGTGGCAGAGCAATTCTTTCGTAAAGAATAGGTCAACGGTTCAAATCCGTTCGCGGGCTTTTTTTATGTATAAAATTAGAAAATCAATCCTTAGGGAAGTCCTTAAGGATTAACTAATAAAAAAAGGCTCAATGACTTACATCATGAGCCTTGCTATCATTAAATACCGTTGAAACCGATAGTTTCAAGTAATATTGTCATCATATCGCTTGGACCACAGAATATTATCTTTTGAATATCAAAGTCATACTTGTTCTCGTTTAGATATTCAATCTGAGCTTCTACCCAATCCATCTCATCGTTTACACACCAAGACAGGTCAGTTATATTCAGAGAGCAATCATTGATAATTTCGCCATTTCTTCCTCCCTTTTTTTAATGTTTAGAACTATCAATAATCTATCATATAGCTACCATACTGTCAAGTTTAATATCAAAAACCTCAATGTGGTTATCCAATGACCACATGGTTTTATATGTTAAGTCTATAAAAATTTTTTATCTTCCGTCAAGATTCTGAGAAATGAAGTGACGAAGATCCTTCAATTCTATTTCTTTTTTAAAATTTTTAAATAAACTTCTTCAGGAATTCTAACAGAAGCATGGGTAAGGAGTTTTTTCTTACCCTTTTTTTGTTTCTCAAGCAATTTCGCTTTTCTTGTATAGTCACCACCATAAAGTGCGCCAGTTACATCTTTTCTTGCCGCTCGAATATCTTCTCTGGCAATTATTTTACCGCCAATTTTAGCTTGAAGCGCTTGAGGAAACTGTTGAGCAGGCAAAGAATCTTTAAGGCGCAACAAAAAATCACGCGCTACTCTATATGCTTTATTCTCAGGGACTAATCTTGAGAGAGATGGTTTTACTTCTCCAACAATAGCGAATTCTAATTTTGCTAAATCAACAGGACGGTGATCAATAAGCTTATAACTAAAAGACGCGTATCCCTGAGAAACGCTTTTTAAATTATCTAAAAAGTTTTCGATAATTTCTGAAAGGGGTACTTCATAAATAAGCAAGTGTTCATTAGCTGATAAATTTTTTGTTTCCTTGAAAACACTACGACAAAGCTTTAAAAGCTCATAAACCTTACTTGAATATTGAGCAGGCACAATGATCTCAAGTTCAATCCATGGCTCTCTGATAGATTCTATTTTGTCGGGCGTTGGCAGTTCTTGAGCAGAAAATATTTTAAACTCTTTATCTTTTTTTGTTTTAATGCGATAGACAACTGTTGGCGATGTTAGAATAATTTTTGTTCCATATTCACGTTTTAATCTTTCAAAAATAATTTCTAAATGGAGCATTCCCAAAAACCCGACCTTAAATCCCCTTCCCAAAACAATATGATTAATTGTTTCGTAATGGAAAGAGAAATCATTCAGATGAAGTTTTTCTAAATTATCTTTTAACTGAGGAAAGCTTTTCATCTCGCTGGGAAATATATTGGCAAAAACTAGCGGTTCTGGTTCATGATAACCAGCTAGTGGCTTGGGTTCTAGGGTTTGCGATTTATAGTCCGCAACGCCAACTATTGTTTCTCCCACTTTAACCAAAGAACTGTCTTTTAATCCTGTTGCAATATAACCAATTTCGCCAGAGCTAATTTCAGTTCGAGCATTGAGTTCGGGTAAAAAATAACCAATTTCAATCATGTCGGTTTCCTTCTTAGCATTTAGCAGTTTAATGCGTTGTCCTTTTTTGAGGACACCCTTAATAACTCTCACATAGGCAATAATTCCTTTATAAGAATCATAACTTGAGTCAAAAACCAGCGCCTTAAAAGGCTTGTGGCTTTTAATTTGCGGTGCAGGAATATCGCTGATTATTCGCTTTAATACTTCTTCAACGCCCGTTCCTTTTTTAGCTGATATAGATAAAATTTCTTTTTGATCAATGTTTAATAACTGGCCAAATTCTTTTTTTATTTTTTCTTCATTAATTTGGGCCGCCAGCATATCTATTTTATTAAGTATGGGAATAACAACTAACCTTTGTTCCTGTGCCAAACGTAGGTTTGCTAAAGTTTGGGCTTGAATGCCTTTAGTTGCGTCCACTAAAAGAATTGCTCCTTCAACAGCCGCCAAAGACCTTTCAACTTCATAAGCAAAGTCCATATGGCCAGGAGTGTCAATCAAATTCAAAATGTATTCTGAATTTGTAATTTGCGAATGGTATTTCATTCGCACTGGTTGCATTTTAATTGTAATCCCCCGCTCTCTTTCAAGGTCCATTTGATCAAGGACTTGTTCTTTCATTTTATTTTTTGGAATAGTATTTGTTATCTCTAAAAAGCGGTCAGCCAAAGTTGACTTGCCGTGATCAATATGCGCAATGATACAAAAATTTCTAATATTATTTGACATTTAATTTTGAATATGATAGATTACAGATAATCAATCGAAAAAGGAGGCAGTAAGATGAAAGAAGTTCTTTATGTAAAACAAGCCGATGAATCTATTTCGACCAGGATTGAGATTAATGAAGAACTTATTGGGATTCAGCGCAACGTTCCTATTCCCGATAAAGTAAATCTAGATGGAAAAATATGCGGTGCTCACGTAGCAGCGGTAACACTACTTAAGATACTACGAGGGAATGATATAACGCTTGCTGGTATTCTAGCATATCTCTTAAACCCCATGACAGACTCTTTCAGTTTTCAAAAATAACGAAAGTGACCAAAGAAGGAGACAGCTATGTGATATGAATTAAAAGGAGAATCAGGGAAGACAATCGCGTTTGTCAATCAATCTGGTAAAATAATCAAGATTTTGGGCTTTAACGCTATAAATCTCAATAAGATCAATTGTGATTCTATAACCATAACTCAAGATGAAATAGGTTCGCTTGTGAACGCGCCCTTTTTTCGAGATTACTCTTGTCTTCGGTTAGTTTGGCGATAACTGTTTTGAACAAAATGGTCAATCACCAGGAGCTCTTTGCTGGCACAATTTGCGAGATTAAATCTACATAACGAAATCTCAACCCTGAAGGTAGCATCCTTCAGGGTTTTTTCTTTAAAAATTTACATAAGTCCGTCCTTTGACAATCTTAATGTAGAGGTTAGACCTCTACATTAAATGCATTCATTTTTTAAAAACCTTAAGAATACTTTTTAATTCTTTTATCTTCAAAACATAGCTTAATAAAAAATATGCCAAAAGTCCAATTCCGCCTGCGATTAATCCGACAAAAAACATTGTTCCAATATTTTCTTGATTAAAATATTGATAAGAGAAATTTCTCATACAATAGATCAAAATAAAAAGACCTGAATTGAGAACAATAAACTTAGCAAAAGAATTAAAAACCTTTTTGATATTGACAAAACCAATTTTTTTTAGAAGGAACAAAGTAAGCAGAATAACATTTAAAATTCCCGCCAAAGAAAATGCTAAAGGAAGGGCCAAAATTCTCTTATCACCTGGAATATTGAAATAATCAAGAACTTGAAAGTTTTTTATCAGAAAAAGCGCTAAAGAAATATTAATACCAACAGAAATCAGATTAATGACAACAGGCGTTATAGTATTATGGAGCGCAAAGAAAGCGCGCGAAAGCAAAGGAATTAAACTCTGAAAAGGAATACCAATGCAAAATATACCAATTAAAGTTGCGGTTATTTTAACATCATTACTACTAAAAGCGCCGGTGTGTAAAAGTACATTTGTAATCTCATTTCTTAAAAGAAAAAAAAGAACAGTTACCGGTATTACTAAATAAATAATTTCTAAAAGGGTTTTTGAGACAAATAATCTAAATGATTTTAAATCTTTTTTTGCAAAAGCAGTCGAAAGAGAAGGAAAAGCAGCGGCAGCATAAGCAATGCCAATAATGCCCAAGGGAACATATTGAATATCATTAGCATAATTAAAAATGGCAATACTGCCAACCGCCAAAGTTGAAGCAATGGCGGTAATAACAATCGTATTTAATTGAATAGTGGCAAGTCCTAAACTTCTCGGAATAGTCAACTTAACAATTTTTCTCATCATTTTATCTTTGAGATTAATATGGAAATGATATTTGTAACCGGTTGAAATAAGGCTAGGAATTTGAATAAGCAAATGAAACAATGCTCCCAATACTACGCCCACAGCTAATCCCTTGATTCCCCATCTTGGCGCGAAAAACAAGGCGCCCGAAATAATTCCTATGTTATACATAATGGGAGATAGAGCGTAAGCAAAGAAAAGATTGAAACTTTGGAGAATGCCGGCAATAATTCCCGAAATAGCTAAAATAATCGGCTGAATCAACATAATACGAGTTAATGTTGTTGTTATTCTTTGAGCTTCCGCGTTGAATCCAGGAGCAATCGCCTTTACTAAATAAGGAGCAACAATAATAAGAACAAGCGCTAAGATTAATATCAAGAAAGAAAATGTATGTAAAAAATTATTAGCCAAAAGCCAATGGCTATTTTTTTTATCTTTTAATCGTTCTGCTGTAAAAATCGGGATGAAAGCGGAACTCACCGCACCCATAATAATAATTGAAAAAATTAAATCAGGCACTCTAAAAGCCGCGTAGTACATATCAAGTTCAATGCCTGCTCCAAATTGATAAGCAAAAATACGCGCTCTGATTAGCCCTAAAATCCTACTTAAAAAACTGGCTCCTCCTAAAAGAAGCGCAGCAGAAGTAATTGTTCGAGATGAAAATTTAAAAAGTTTTTTGATCATTTCCCTAATTGTTTTAATAAATAATTAGAAATATCACGAGATATGTTATATCTACTTATTCTTTCGTGAATAATTAAACTACAAGCGACATTGATTTCACTTAAGACATATCCTTGGTTAGTCGTAAAAATATCAATAAACGATATTTCAGACCCAAATTTTTCGGCAATAGTCTCAGCTAACCCTAAAAGATTTGGATCTGGATTTTTATCAACCTTTATTTTTGTATTTAAACAAACACTACATTTCCATCCTTCTGGCTCATCCCAAAACACGCATTTATCTAAAGCTTTATTACCTATCACTATAACCCTATTGAGTCTTTGATAATCGATAAATTTTTGGACGACTAAAAGTTTAGTTGGAATGTTTTTAATCTTATTCTTAATTTCTTCAATATTATCTTTATCCAACTTATAACAAAAAACACCATTACCCTGACTTGTTTTTGGTTTTACGATCAAATTCTTCCATTGTGGTAACTTCTCATTTATCTTCTCTTCAAGATTTTCTTGGTTCGCTATTATTGTTTCGGCGCATGGTATTGAATTTTTATGAGCATATAAACAGGATAAAAATTTATCGCTTGTGAGTTTAATAGATTCAGATGTATTAATAACCCTATATCCTTTGTTTTCTATTTTTTTAAGCATTCGGTAAATGTAGTTTGGATGAGCTGTTCTCGTATAAACGATTGTTTTATTCGGGCTACATTGGTTTTTGGCGAGCGCCGAAGGTAGGTCCTTTATAGGTACAACTAAAGTACGATAACCCCTAAGGTTAATTTCTTTAGCAATGAAGTTTGCATAACTTTGGCCATTTTTCGATCTAACTATAACAATTTGAGGAATATTCATTATTTTTAAATTTTAAAATTTATATTAAAGACCTTATCTACATCTAAAACTTCTCTAAATCTAATTGGAGTTTGAGAGGTTAATTTTTCTCTGGGATAAACCTGTTTAATGCGCCAATTGTCAGGGTAATCAATAGTCATTCTTATGGGCGCATCATAAGAACCGGGCTGTTTTTGGAAAATTAGATTATAATTAATGCTTTCATGCGATGAATCTTCAAGAGGAAGCCGGGGCTCAGATTTAAAAGAAAGTATTTCGGGTGTTATGTAGGTTAATTCAAAAACAGTCTGTTCTCCTGGGCTGGTATAGAGCCATGTTCCTACAACAGTTTTGCCGGATTCTTCAAAGGTTTCAACATTTAACTCTGGTTTTTTCTCAAGAGTTGCCTCAATTGAAGTAACTAAATCATCTCGGCGGAATTGAGCTAATTGATAATCAAGAGGTGGAACAATAGTATCGTCAAGAGCGCTTCCGCTTGCTGAAATAATTTTGCTTCCCTTAGGCAGATAAACCCTCAAATAATCGCTATTAACCTTGTTGTACCATTCGTATGCTTCGTTTCCGCCCGTATGTCGACGGACAATTGTTAAATGATGAATAATTTCTTTTTCATTTTTAACACTAAGGTTTAGTCTAATATCTTCCTT
>CAYPPP010000013.1:0-18604 GCA_964412645.1 uncultured Candidatus Saccharibacteria bacterium | reverse complement strand
CAGGCTTTCGCCCATTGCGGAAGATTCTCGACTGCAGCCTCCCGTAGGAGTCCGGCCAGTGTCTCAGTGCCGATGTTGGGGGCCATGCTCTCACACCCCCTACCCGTCATTGCCTTGGTAAGCCATTACCTTACCAACAAGCTGATAGGACGCAGACCAATCATCAAGCAGATTGCTCTTTTACCCCGGTAAAACCGGGGACTATTGAGTATTATCTACTCTTTCGAGTAGTTATTCTCATCTTGACGGTATGTATCTACGCGTTACTAACCCGTTTGCCACTCCCCGGTAAAACCGGGGCGTTCGACTTGCATGCCTTATCCACGCTGCCAGCGTTCATCCTGAGCCAGGATCAAACTCTCAAAAAATAAATTTCTAAATTTTAAATTTCACAGAAACAAAAAAATAGAAATAGGAATTAACCCGCCCAAATTTTGCAAAGCAAAGAATTGTGGCGAGTACTCCATTCTATTCCGTTCAACATCGCAAATGCTCAGTCTCGCAGATAAAATGGATATCGGGATAACTCTAAAAAATTGGTTATCTATGTAATTTTTAAAGTACAAAAAAAACATATTTCACATATCTCTATCCTATTCACTTAGAATAAACTTTATAAATTCTTTTTTATCTTATGTCTTGTTTTACCATTTTAACTACAAAAATTAAAATGTCAAGACTTAACATTTTTGTTCTATTTTGTCTTTCTAATCCTTAAAAGCTCTTTCTATGTAATGCGCCAAAATAAAAATATCTTCTTCTCTAAAAAGCTTTCCTATAATTTGAATAGCAGCAGGAAGACCATCAATTTTGCCAGACGGTAAACTAATAGCAGGCAAACCCGCGAGACTGGAAGGAGAAGTAAAAACATCGGTAAGATACATATCAACAGGATTTGTTTTCTCTCCAAATTTAAAAGGCAAAGATGGTGCAACTGGAGCAATTAAAACATCTACTTGTTTGAATACTTCTTTAAATTCTTCTTTAATAAGTTCTCTTACCTCTTGAGCTTTAGCATAATAAGCATCATAGTAACCGGACGAGAGAACATAGGTTCCTAACATTATTCGTCGCTTTGTTTCAAAACCAAATCCATTTTTGCGAGAATTAAGATAGATATTTAAAATATTTTTTTCTTTTCCAGCGCGAGTAGAAAGACCATAGCGCATACCATCATATCTTGCCAAATTAGCAGAAACCTCTGCAGGCATAATAATATAATAAGCTGCCAGAGCATATTCGGTGTGAGGTAGGCTTACCGTCTGAATATTAAATCCTCGATTCCTTAATTTATTTATTGTTCCCTCTATTTTTTGTCGAATAGTAGGATTAAGTTCTTTAGGAAAATATTCTTTAGGAATACCTATTTTAAGTTTTTTTGGATCTTGACCAAAAAGCTGTTTGCGATTAAGTACATCATAGTCCTCAAAAGATGTTGAATCTAAGTTGTCCCTACCACTAATTATGTCAAAAATTAACGCTGTTTCTTCAACAGTTTTGGCCATTGGTCCAATAACGTCCAAAGACGATGCCATAGCTATTAACCCCGAACGGCTCACACTTCTGTACGTAGGTTTAAGTCCAACAACACCACAAAAGGCCGCTGGTAACCTCACTGAACCATTGGTCTCTGACCCAAGAGAAAAAATGCATTCCCCGGCTGCTACGGCTGCAGCTGACCCACCAGAAGATCCTCCGGGAACTCTTTCTGTGTCATGAGGATTTCTGGTTGGATAAAAAGCTGAATGTTCGGTTGATGATCCCATGGCAAATTCATCTAAATTAGTTTTTCCCATTATCACAACGGGACCCTTTTCTCTTAGTTTTTTAATGACTGTAGCATTATACGAAGCACGATAATTCGCTAAAATTTTAGAACCGGCTGTGGTTATATTGTTTTTAATTAATATATTATCTTTAATCGCAACGGGTATTCCAGTTAGAATGTTTGTTTTGCCTTGTTTTACAAAATTTTCTTCCGCTTTTTTCGCTTGAGTAATAACTTCCTTCTTGTTAACAGAAAGAAAAGCCCTAATTTTCTTATCTTGTTTCGCAATCCTTAAAAGAAAATAATTAGCCACTTCCACAGGTGAGGCTTTTTTCTGTTTAAATAATTTATGAAGGTCAAATATTGTTAACGATTCAAAATTCATTTTTATTTAAAAACAGACAACACTTTAAAAAAATTACCTTTTCTTTCGGGCGCCTCTTTTAATAAATTTCTTATTTCATGAGCAGACCTCTTTGTGCTAATTTTATCTTTTCTGAAAACATTAAATATCCTTTTGGTCATAATGTTTTTTTGTTTTTGTGTTTTTAGCGCTTTTAATCGATCAACATAACCTAAAATTTCTCTCAAATCCTTTTGAAATAAATCAATTTCTTTATCACTAACATTTAGGCGCGCTAGGTGAGCAATGTGTTTTACTTCTTTTTTTGAAATAGTCATGAAAAAAATCTTTATTCTTGTTTAACAAATTTTAAAAATTCTCTTTCGTTTATTATTTTAATTCCTAATTTCTTAGCTTTATAATATTTTAATCCTGGATTTTTTCCCATTACCAAAAAACTCGTCTTTTTGCTTACTAATTCTGATGTTTTGCCACCTAAGTTAACAACAATCTTCTTAGCATCATCTCGTGCTATAGAATTAAGACTACCTGTAAAAATAAAAACTTTTCCTTGTAAAATTGCTTTTTTCTTCTTTTCCGAAATAATCTCCACGCCATTTTTTTTAAGGTCAGCTATCGTTTCTAGATTAACTTTATTTTGAAAGAAGTCAACTATACTTTCAGTTACTTTTGGTCCTATTCCTTTAATTTTTTCTATTTCTTCTTTTTTAAGCATAGGAAAAATTTTAAGAATTTCATCAATGGAATCAAAATTTCCATATTTTTTGCGAAGAGCTTGCTCTAGCAATAAAACCATTCCGCTTCCTAAGTGTTTAATGCCTAAAGCAGTGAAAAATTTATGAAAATTAATTTTTTTGCTGTTATTAATTGCTTGAATTAAATTTAATGCTGATTTTTCGGCAAATCTTTCTATAGATTTAAGATCACTTTTTTCTAACCTAAAAATATCCACTGGATTAGAGATTAATCCTACGCTCATTAATTGATCAATGATTTTTGGCCCCATGCCGTCAATATCAAAGCCACTTTTAGAAATAAAATAATGAAGCTTGCGTCTTCTCAAATCCCCGCAGTGCTGGTTTGAACAATAATAATTAACCTCCCCGATAGGTTTTATAATTTTAGAACCGCAACTGGGACACTTAAGTGGAGTTTTAAAAAGGCAAGAATTTTTTGGTCTTAAATTTTTAAGGATCTTTTTAACTTGTGGAATAATATCTCCCGCTTTATAAATAATCGCCGTATCACCCACTCTTATGTCCAGCCTTCTTATTTCATCTATGTTATGCAAACTTGCGCGCGAAACCATTGCTCCGGCAATTTTAACAGGATTAAAAACAGCAACTGGAGTAATCTTGCCGGTCCTGCCTACGCTCAATCTAATCTCTTGAATAATTGTTGTTGCTTCCTCCCCCGGATATTTAAGGGCTAATGCCCAACGGGGAGATTTCCCCCTAAAACCAAGTTTTAATTGATATTGTCTTAAATCAATTTTTGCCACCAACCCATCAATCCAATAGTCTTCCTTTCCTTTTTTCTTTGACCAACCTTTCCACGTTTTAATAACCCCATCTATGTTTTTCATTAAAGCAATATGTTTGTTAACTTTAAATCCTAATTGTTTTAATTTTTGCAGTTCTTCAAATTGGGTTTGAGGAATGTTATTCTCGGGCCAGGAAATATCATAAGCAAAAAAGTCTAAATGCCTCTTCCGAGTTATTGCTGAATCAAGCTGACGAACAGCGCCAGCAGAAGCATTCCTTGGATTAGCCAATAAAGCCTCTTCGTTTTCTTCCCTAATTCTATTAATTTTTTGAAAAACGGTTTTTCTTATAAAAATCTCACCCTCTATCACAAGATTAAGTTTTTCTTTAAGCCTTAATGGTATTGCCTCAATAGTTTTAATATTGTTGGTAATATTCTCTCCAATCTGTCCATCTCCCCTAGTCGCTCCCATTTTCAATAATCCTTGCTTATAAGTCAAAACAATATGAATTCCATCTATCTTAAGCTCGGTGGAATAAGAAATGGAAGAGAATTTTTCACCTGTTTTTTGAAAAAGCCATTTTTTTATCCTCTGATCCCAATCTTCTATTTCTTCTTTAGAAAAAGCATCCTCAAGAGACCATTGTTTTACCTTATGTTTCGTTTTTACAAATTTTTCTAAAACTTTACCCCCTATTCTCTGAGTCGGTGAATCGGGTGTAACGAGCTCCGGATATTTTTCTTCTAATTTTAAGAGTTCATGTTTGAGCGAATCAAGCGCAACATCAGAAATTTCTTGTTTATCTAAAACATGATAAAGGTTGCGATGGTATTCAATTACCCTCCTTAATTTTATTATTCTTTCTTTAGCTTCCGCCTTCGCTTTAGGAGTTTTGACAGACAAATTAATGGATAAATTTTGTTTTGTCATACTTATATGCTAGGTTTTTTTGTATAAAGATTAACCTCAATGCTCCTTTCTGTTGTTTGAAATGAACCGATAGAACGCAAAACAATATATTCTGTATCGGCATCAATAACTACTGGCGTACTACTTCCGTAAGGAACAATAACATGATAAGATGCACCATTGTCAAGTATCGCTAAAGGTATAAAACACCCTGTAGTTATACATGTTTCGGGTACAATGCCTGTTTCTTTATAAATTTCATAGAGCGCTCTTTCAATGCCAGCATCAGCAGCAAAAATTGCTTTCGTTGAATTACTTTCTTTGATGCCAAATCTCAGTTCTCTAAGTTGAATTTTTGTAATTATCGTACCTAAAACAAAAATAAATCCCAAAAGCAAAAGAGCTAAAAAAAGCGCGGCTCCTTCTTGTTTTTTATCAATATGTTTTGGTTTTTTTATTAAATTGCTTGGCATGATGAACTTTTATCTAAACAACGTTGGGATAAAGTGGTTTGAATATTAATACTTGGTAATTCTTGTTGCCTGGCATTTGGCGGTTTAAGTTTCATTATAATAGTTACCTGTGGTTGGCGATTATCCATTCCGTTGTCTGCTCCTTTTATATTGAATTTAAAATTTTCTACCGTTACGCTGGACGAATCCAGAAATGAATTAGTACTAGCAAGTCCTCCGATTTGCTCTACTATCCTGCCAGAGTTAAGGAAATATTTAACTATGCCTCTTCTTGGATGCTCTAGTTCAATCTCACTTGAATTAAGATTTGAAGGTGTTTTAATCACGCTCACTCTGACTGCCTTAGCAATTCTTTGTAGAATAAATCGTCCGTTATCTAGTGCAACTTGATTACTTGTCGCGATTGCCTCCGCCCTGATCATATTTAAAGTAACGTCGGTAATAATCCCGATAACTACGGAAAAAATAGTAATAGAAACCAAAATCTCAATTAGGGTTAATCCACCCTTAGAATTTAAAGTTTTATGTTTAGAATTTAACATTAAAGAACCTCCCTGGTTCTTACCGGGGAGAACCTTGACGGGAGAATGGAAATTTTGACGAGAGAAGAAGAACCTCCCCGACATGCGTCGGAGAGAACCTTGACGGGAGAATGGGAGTTTAGAAAACATTATTTTAAGTTCATATTAATTTATTGTAAATTCGCGTTAATTCGCGACTCAATACCATGAATAAATATAATCTTCTGATTGGGTCGTTTGATTCTTCCCTTTTTCTTGCCAGCTAACTGTTATTTCTATCTTAATACAATTGTCAGGATTGCCTATTTCTGAACAAAGTCCTCCTCCCTTTGTTAAATTGACCCATCGTTTAAAAATAGAATCGTTGCCTAGAGAATATTGGTATTGATCGCCACCAATTTTCAAATAAGCATTGTCGTCTTCGTTTAAAAGTCCTTCATTGTTAATATCTACTTCGCAATTAATAGGATTGTTTAAACAATTATTTTCGTCTAAATGTGTGCTGTTAATAACAACATCCCAGTCACCATCAGCGTCATAAACAGAGTCCCTCATATTTCTTATTATTTCTATGCCTTCTTGAACTAAATTTGCCGCGATTAAACGATTAATGCTTGATGTTGTGGCGCTAATTCCAATCCTCGTCACACTAAAAATACTCAAAAAACCTGTCATAACAACAAAAATAGCAAATAATGTTTCTAATAATGTAAAACCCCTTTTCATAAATAGATATTTGTGAGAACCAATAAATAATTAATTCTGCAATTATGTAAAATTAAAATTAGTCAGTAATCTCAATATTTCCTCCTAAATGAACTTTAATATATTTTCTATAATTAATACAGTCACTACGCAAACAAAGAATTATTTCAGTAGTAGGTGTTATTGTGTTGTCGTGCAGTCCATTTAAATATGTTAATCCATCGGGTGGTTCAAAATAGATATCATCAAAATTATTTACAATCTTAACATAATTATTTTCTGTAATTATGAAGGTTTCTAATATGGATTCGTTTCCAAATCCTCCCCATAATCTATCTATGTTTTGGTCCGGAGTAGATGTTGCTATACATTCCTGACTTTGAGGAAACGTTTCTTCTTTAAAAATAACAAAACTTTTCTCATTAGCATTCTCGTGATGAATACCGTATCCACAAGGCACGATACCATTATTTCCTTTCTGAGTGATTAGAGATTTATTTTGCGCATCTCTCAAAGCTAAAAGAACTTCCTTCGCTGCTCTATTTAGTGAGCTGACTCTCTTAGATCGAGTAGTGCCAAAAATAACGCTAGTAGTTAAAAATCCAATAATGGCAATAACAACAAGAAGTTCAATTAATGTAAATGCATTTTTTTTCATAAAAACATTAAAATTAATGTTGAAGCAACAAGAAACGGTCCAAAAGGAACTTTTGATTTTAGCGACTTCTTCTTTAAAACTATAAGTAAAACTCCAACTATTGCTCCCGAAACAAAAGCCAAATAGAGCGCTACAACAAGTTTGCTACCTAAAACAAGACCCATTAAAACTCCAAATTTCATGTCCCCCATTCCCATGCCACGTCCTTTCGTAAGGAGAATAATCAGACCAAAAAACACTCCTCCTATTATAGCAAAAATTAAATGATTTATAAATAAAGAATTATGAATTATAAGTTTTGAATACGGGAAAACATTTTCCATATAATTCGTAATTCCCAATTTATAATTTACAATTCGTAAATTAGGAAAAATATATTGAATCATTAGAAGATAAACAAAGCTCATCGCTCCTCCAATCACTATTAAGCTATCGGGAATGATATAATGTTTTAAATCAATAAAAAAGATAGCAATTAAAATAGAAATGATTATCCACGTATAAATTATAAATAATAAGTCGCGAGCCATGAATCTCGAGTTGTAAGCAAATCTAAAAAAAGTTAATAAAAATAAAATTCCAGTGGTAAATTCAACTATCGAATATTGAAGTGAAATTTTAACCTTACATTTTGAACATCTGCCCCTTAAGAAAATAAATGAAAAAAGCGGGATAAGCTCCCACCATAATAGCTTCTTTTTACATTTTGGACAGAAAGATCTTCCTTTGCAAATACTTAATCCCCTTGGCAATCTGTAAATGATAACATTTAAGAAGCTTCCAATACAAAGTCCGAAGAGAAAAACATAAATTAAATACAACATAAAAAATTAGAAATCTTTATTTTTCATTAACAACAGCAAAAGAGCCACAAAGAATTAAAAACCACAAAAACTTTTTTCGCTCAAAAATTTCTTCTTATCTACAAAAATCAATAACTCTTTGTGACTTTATAACTTTATGGCTCAAATATGATGTCTAAGGTAGGATTCCTCGATCATACATCGGGTCTACACCATCAAATCCATTAGCATCAAGATCACAAGAAGTTTGATCATTGGTTTGATGAGTCCATGTACCGTCTAAGAGATCTCCTGCGCTAATTGCATCTAAGTCTGCAGTTGTCATATCACTATTATCATTTTCTAATGTTGCTCCAATATGATAATACTGAACAGGATAGGTTCCGCCCGCATCTCCCCAGGCATAACAATATAGATCTCCTGACTGAGGGTCCATTGGAGAGCTTGCCATGTTTAAGAAACGTTCAGCAATCAACACTTGATAGGGATCAGTTCCCACTATATCTGAAGGATATTGACTATGAGCGGCATAGTAAAGCTCCAGAGCTAATTCAATCTGGCGGATATCAGAAACACGGCGGGCATCTCTTGCTCTTGCGCGAGCGCTTGTTAGCGATACAGCTACAATCGTTGCCAAAAGGCCTAAAATAGCAATGACAACCAAAAGTTCAATAAGAGTAAAACCTTTATTTTTTTTGTACATATTTTTAAATTTATAATATTTATCCAATAATCTCCGACGAAAACATCGGAAGATAGCGTCGACCTTTGTTCAGAAATTAAACTAAAACAATTTTTGAATTGCTACTGCAAGTTTAGCATTTTTTAAACAACTCTTAAAGACTTTAGAGACACCACTTATCCACAGCGATTAAAATGCTTCACTCATTTTATAAATCGGAATAATAATGGCAGACACTAAGAATGCCACACCTATCGCTAAAATGATAATAAGAAATGGCTCAATAAGCTTACTAACATTATCAATCACAGCATCAACTTCTTTTTTATAGAAACTTGCTAATTTCTCAAGCATAGTGTCAATGTTCCCCGATTTTTCTCCTACCTTTACCATTTCAGTAAACATTGGTGGAAATTCGCGATAAACTTCAAAAACAGAACTCATACTTTTTCCTCCCCTCACCTCTTCTTTCGTTTCAAGAATAATGTCTCTATAAACACTATTGCCAATAACGCCCGATACAACATCAAGCGCTTTTAGAATAGAAATTCCTCCTCTAAGAAGAGTTTTAAGATTGTCGGCAATACGATTCAAATAAAAATTTCTTAGAATCTTATTAACCACAGGTACTTTTAGAATAATCTTTCCCCAAATTTTATTTCCCTGAGGACTATGAAGCCATTTTATAAAACCAAAAACCACGCCAAACATTAAAAGAATTGCAAGATACCAAAATTTTTGTAAAAAAGCGCTGAAACCAATCAGAATTTTCGTCATCATTGGCAATTCAACATTCGCTTCAAGAAGCATTGAGGTAATTTGCGGTACAATAGCTACCATTGCAAAAATACCGATCGCCCCCATAAAAACTAATAGAACAAGAGGATACATCATTGCTCCCTTGATCTTGCTGAGTGTATCGTGCCGAGTTTCTTCGTAATCTGCTAAGTAACTTAATGTTTTTTCAAGAGTACCGGAAACTTCTGCAGAACGAATAAGATTTATATAGAAATTAGAAAAAACCTTGGGATATTTGGCTATTGATTTTGAAAAAGAAGACCCGCCTTCAATTTCCTGAGCTATAACGGCAATAATATCTCTAAAGTTAGGATTGCTAGTTTGACGCGCTAATGATTTTAGAGCTTCCACTATTGAAACTTTTCCTTCAACCAATGTAGCTAATTCTCTTGAAAACATTACTAGATCTTTTTGCTTGATTCTGTTTAAAAATGGTACATTTACTTGTTTTTTGAAAAGAGGAACATCTTTCTCTGCAACCAAAGAAAAAATAATCAAATTGTGGCTTTGGAGCGTTTTTACCGCTTCTTCTCTACTCTCTGCTTCTATCACGCCTGTTTGAATCCTTTTTTCTTGGTTTTGAGCTTTATAACGAAATTTCATTAATATCAATAATAAAAACTAAAATAAAAAATAAGATTAGAAAAAATTTTTTTTTTCTTCAAAATTAACTCAATTAATTTCATTGTACCATTAATTTAAGCTCATTAGGATTAGAACTAAAATTCAAGGCACTATCCATGGATATTTCTTCCTTTTTAACCAAATCAGTTAAAGAACGATTTAAGGAAATCATTCCGTCTTCAAAGCTTGTTTCAATGACTGAAGAAATTTGATATATTTTATTCTCCCGAATAAGATTCTTAATTGCGCTATTAACTATCAAGAGCTCAACTGCATTAATCACTCCTCCTCCAATTTTTGGAATTAGGCGACGGGAAAGAATTCCTACTAAAGTGTTGGCTAACTGGATCCTAATCTGGTTCTGTTGATAAGGAGGAAAGGTATCAACAATTTTGTCAATTGTCTGAGGCGCATCATTGGTGTGAAGAGTTGTTAAGACTAAATGACCTGTTTCAGCGCCTGTCAAAGCCGCTCCGATAGTTTCTATATCTCTCATTTCACCAACCATAATAACATCCGGATCTTGACGCAAGGCTGAACGCAAAGCTTTTGCAAAAGATTTTGTATCGCGATGAAGTTCTCGCTGATCAACAATAGATTTATTCTGTTGAAAAATGTATTCAATCGGATCTTCAATAGTAATAACATGATCATTGCGTTTCGTATTAATCTCATGAATCATTGCTGCTAAAGCCGTTGATTTACCCTGGCCCGAAGGACCAACGATAAGAAAAAACCCCTGATTAAGCATGCAAAATTTTTCTAATATAGTTGGCAAATTAAGATCATTGAGATTGCGAATTTTATTAGGAATAACCCTTAGCGCTCCTGAAACATATCCTTTTTGATAATAAACATTAATGCGAAAACGAGTTTTTTTCTTCAGAGTATATGAAAAATCAATTTCTTTTTCTGCTTCAAAGCGCGCTTCGTCTTCTGGCGACAAAAGACTGTACATCAACGCCTTAGTTCTTTCAGGAGTTAAAATATCTTTATTTTTAATCGGTTGAAGACGACCATCAATTCTTAGTGTTGGAGGACGTCCCTCAGAAATATGGAGATCAGAAGCTTCATTCTCAGAAACTATTTCTAATAACTCTGTCATTTCTTTTTCGGCATTTAAATCAAGCATATTATCTATTTTTAAAACAATTGATTCTTATTGGTGTCGCAAATAATAATTATCAAACAATAGCTATCAATCTAATCGTTAAATATAATTTTTTTAACCTTATCCACTACTTCTTGAGGAGTAAATTGAGCCTTGATCAGATAATCAATTGCGCCAAGCTTTAATCCTTCTTCAATATCCTCTTTCTGTCCTAAATTAGTTAAAAGAATTACGGGAATATCTTTAGTTTTTTGGTCTTTTTTTGCTTCCCGCAACACTTCAAACCCATCCTTGAGAGGCAAGCGAATATCCAAGAGAATAATGTTCGGTTTAATCTTTTTAATTTTTCTAATTCCTTCTTCGCCATCATAAGCTGTTTCAATTCTATAACCAAGCTTAGAAAATTTGGTTACATACATATCAGAGAGAAATTTATCATCTTCAATCAATAAGACCTTTTTCATTAAAAAAATAGATTAACACATATATAGCTTCATAGATCCGCAGAACAATTTAATCCTAAAATTATGCCTATAAATTTACGATTATTCCTTTGTAATCCTCAAAATTTCCTCAAAAGACATTGTTCCCCTTAACGCCTTTAAAATAGCGTCTTGAAACATAGTAATCATGCCTTGTCTTTTTCCCTCTTCTCTCAGTTTAGCATCAGTAACCCCAGTAATAATAAGATTTTCCAGTTCGGGCGTCATTTCAAGAATTTCAAAAACACCTATTCGTCCTTTTGTTCCTGCTCCATGGCAAAATTTACATCCTGGAGCTCGAAATAATTTATACGGACCCGTTTCTGATATATCCTCTTTTTCTTTTTTAGGTATACCATCAAGTGCTTTCTGAATGATTTCTTGGACATCCGTCGTAGGTTCATATTCTTGCTTACAATCTTGACAGAGCTGCCTTCCTAATCTTTGAGCAACTCCTAAAGAAAGAGTTGAAGGAAGCAAATATTTTTCAACTTTCATGTCAGTGAGCCGAGGAATAATACCAACAGCATTTTTTGTATGGAGAGTTGACAAAAG
This sequence comes from uncultured Candidatus Saccharibacteria bacterium, assembly GCA_964412645.1. GTDB lineage: Bacteria > Patescibacteriota > Minisyncoccia > JBAYJV01 > JBAYJV01 > CAYNNF01. Next base: position 6,665 of record CAYPPP010000013.1, on the reverse strand, counting down.
TAAATGTCCTGTTAGGGCCGCATGAGTAGCTAACAAAGCTGTTTCTGAATCACGAATTTCCCCTACCATAACAATGTCAGGATCTTGGCGTAAAATATGTCTTAGCCCTGAAGAGAAAGTATATCCTATATCAGGTTTAACTTGTGATTGGTTCACTCCTTCAATGAAATACTCAATAGGATCTTCTAAGCTGATAATATTAACTGCTTCCTGATTAATAATATTTAAAATTGTGTAGAGAGTGGTGGTTTTTCCTGAACCAGTTGGTCCAGATGATAAAATCATGCCATAGGGACTCCGAATCGCTTTTTCAACTGCCTCCAGATTTCTTCCACTGAGGCCTAATCCTTTTAAATCATAAACGCCAACAGTAGGATCTAAAATTCTCAAAACAACTTTTTCTCCATTAGCTGTTGGTAGAGTTGATACTCTAAAATCAATTTTCCTTTCATCAAGTTTTATGTGAAATCTTCCATCTTGGGGAATGCGTGTTTCGTCAATTTTAAGGCGACACAAAATCTTAATGCGCGTAATAATAGATTGTTGAACCTCTTTTTCTAAATAAAGGCTTGTGTGTAATATTCCATCAACACGAAAACGAACCTTAACTGAATTTTCTAATGGCTCAATATGAATATCAGAAGCCTTTGCCTCTACTCCGTAGCGAATAATGACTCCGACTATTTTACTAATAGGCGCTTCTGCCGCCAAGGGTTCGGCAAGAATTGTTTTTCTTTTTGTGGAAATGTTTGCTTGAGCTGCTTTCGTTTCAATTTCTTTAAGCGCTTCTTCAACGCGACCCTTGATATTTTGATATTGTCTCAAAATATTTTCATAGCTGGCTTTACTAATAAGATAAGACTTAACTTTAATGCTGCGCCTAGCTCCAACAAATCGCAACACTTCAAGGGCTTCATGGTCTTCGGGATTCATCAGTCCGACTTTAAGAACTTTGTTCCCCATGAAAAAAGGAATTAGTTTATATTGCCTGACCGTTTCTTCAGAAAATTGTTTAAGAACACTTTCATCAACCGTCTCTCTTTCTAAGTTAATGTAAGGAAGGTCAAGTACCTCAGCTTTGGCCTTGAGCCAATCTTCTTCTTTGATTAAATTGCGTTTAATTAAATACTCTGCAAGTTCTTTATTAAGTTTTCTTGCTTTATCTAGGTAGTTTTCTGCTTTTTCTTTTTTAAAAATGCCCTTTTTTACTAATAATTGGGCTATGACTTCATCATGATTAGGCATAAATTTAACACCCATTGATTGAAACAATGATTAACAACAAAACCTCATGTCTGATTATAATTTGGGATTTTATTAATATGATTCAAAGGGATTTTTTCTGCCAGGATATCTTGGATTGATAGGATATTCGCCGTATCTTGTTAGCTCTTTAAAAAAATCACTCTGTAAAATACTAATATCTAGTTTATTAGACTCGCCTTTTGCCTCACTTTTTGCCCCATTCTCTTCTACGCTCTTGATAGGGCGCATCATCTTAATATACAGAATAACGCCAATAATAATAAACAATAGTAATGCTAAAGATACATAGGTTATTTTTTTATTTTTATGGGAATTCATTGCTTTTAATAATAATAAGTTTGGAGATCTATTGAAAAATCATAGATAGATAATCCTTCGCTTTGCTCTTTTGGACGAGCTGAAAAACTAATTTTTTGAATATCCATTAATCGTAAATCCTTTTGAATTAAAACCAATACTCTTTTAAGCGCATCATAGCTTCCCTGCACACTCAATTTAACAGCAACATATTGTACTTTACTATCTTCTAACCCTTGCTTGCTACTTATGCTTCTTTTTATTGGCGTGATATTAATAGTGTTTAGGGCCATACCACCCTTCTTGGTAATTAGGGCTTCAAATTCAATCATAAGCTCTTCCAGCTTCGCTTCAGAGGGAAGCGCTGTCTCCATTTTTTCTCTTTCCTCTCCTAATCTTCCCAATTGTCTCTCGAATGACTTTATTCTTTCTATATCTGCTTTTTTAGATGCTATATCTTTCTCTTGAGACACGATTTCATTCTTTAAGACATCTATATTGTCAAAAATTGGAGAAATAAAAAACTGCCACACGCTAATCAGAGCTATAATTAAAAGAAGAATTAAAAGTTTAGGATTCATTTTTTTGTTCTAATTTTTGCCATGCTTCTGGAGAAAGCTGAATTTTAAAACCAAATTTTATACCTTCTTCTGAAATCCTAAGCGCCGAAAGCTTAAATTCCTCCACTAAGGCGCTGCTTTTAAAATGAATCATCTGTTCAGCCAGTCTGGTGAAACTTATTGTATCACCGTCCATTGTAATGGATTTTCCGTTCAAATCAGCGCTGAAACTATTAAATTTAACTTTTGGCAAGGTTGCTTCTTGTAAAAATTCAAAAACAGTTGTCCAGTAAGTATGTTGCTCAATTAAATTGCTTAATGTAATTAGCTTGTCCTGAAAATCGGCTAATTGACCCTCTTTCCTTAATGTATTTCTTTCTTGTTTTAATTCATCGGCTTGCTTTTTTAGTTTATCAATTTTTATTTTAAGTGATGATTGATGATTTTTAACTAGAGCATAAAATCCAAAAATTAAAACAATAACAACTACAAAAATACTAAGATAAATAAGCTTTTTTGGCTCTTTTGCTTTCTTAAGAGCTAAAGCGCCTATACTGCTTCTCTTTTTCTTTGATTGTTTTATCGGAGGAATAAGGTCAAAAGGCATAAACTTTAAATTTCTAATTAAAAATTATTCTTCTAATCCTCTTAGCGCTAATCCTATCGCGACCGCAAATGAAGCTCCTTGATTAGCTAGTGCACTTTTAAGAGAGGCAGGAACGGCTATTTTGCCCCAAGGATTAATAATTTCAACCTTAACTCCAAGTTTTTCCTTAAAATATTCGGTTAATCCTTTCAACAGGACAGCTCCTCCTGCTAAAACAACTTTATCAATTTTGAATCCTGCTGGCTGGCGACGTTTAATTCTATCCACTAAATCGTTAAAATATGGCAAAAGCGCTCTTTTGACCAAATCGTCCGTTAGTCCTTTTTTTATTTTCAGTTTTTCTGCTTCATTGAAACTTAAGCTTCTTTTCTCCTGTAAGATTGCTCTCGTGAAATCATCTCCCGAAATATTAATATTAAAAGTATCTTTGATGAATGTTTCCGCAAAAATTGTAATATTTGTGTTTTGCCCGCCTATATCTATAAAAACATAATGCTCAGTTTCTTTAACATCCGCCGCGCGGAAAAGAGAAAATATCTCCACCTCTAAAACTTCCGGTTCCACCTTTATCATCTTGCTAAGTTTTTGATACCTTGTCACAATATCTTTAGGTACTGCCATGAGAAAAACCTCTTGAACCATGCTTCTTTTTTTTCCTCCGCTTAATACATCCGTTTTTTGTTTTTGAATTTGAGTCTGAGTTTTTCGTACAACCCTCCAATCTAAAATTGTTTCTTCTATCGGAATTGGCACATGTTTTTTTGCTTCATAGCGAATTGCATTGCTAAGTTCTTCATCATTAAGCTCTGATGGTAAAGCAAGAATAGTTGTAAATGTGGAATGAATAGGAATTGAAAGAGCGGCTTTTTGACTTTTAAACTTAGTCGCCTTAAAAACTTCTTGAAGAATTCTGCCAAGATCGGTAGGCGCCATTTTAAGAAAATTTTCTCGTCCTCCCAAAAAAGGATCACTTTTTATATTAGAATAAGTAGAAGCATAGTTTTTAAGATAAACACGCTTCCCTTTCTTCTCTAATTCTACCATTTTTACAGTAGAACCTCCAATATCAATCCCTAAATAAGTTTTATTACTGGAAAATAAAGACATTCTTTAAAATTTTTAATTTTACCTCGGTATTACCTCATTATAATCAGGGTCACCTAGTCTAATATTAACAGTTGTTGAAGTGCTGCAAATTCTTCCGTCAGCATCTGTTATTGTAAGAATAATTGTTCTTGGAGCTACTTCAAAATAGGCATGAGTTGGATTTTGATTAGTTCCGCTTCCACAATTAGGAAGACAGCTTATTCCATCTCCAAAATCCCAAAGCCAGCCTGTGATTGCGTAGCTTCCTGGAGTTGATATGTCAGTGAAAGTAACTTCCTGTCCGATATGTGGCTTTTCTGGAATAAAGGTAAAGCTACAATCAGGATATTCCTCAGCTACTGTAAACCCAGGGCCTGGCTCCCATGGAATAATATCATGCGACCATAACCCTGTGTCATTCTGAACCCTTATTTGCCAAGCATATGTCTGTCCATATGTAACTTGTTGGGGCAAAGCACTTAAATCTTCACTAGCCATTACAGATATGCTTAATGATTGAGTATCACCATCTATAATAGTGTCTGGAGGATAAACTCCCGGCGAAAAAGTACCTGAAGCACCTGTACCGATATTAGTGATTTTAAGTTCATAGGTATTTTCATAAGCGCCGGGCGCATCATCATCGCGAAAAACCCACCTTAAGAAATAACTTGCCGAATTATCACAAAAATCTTCATTTGTGGGAGGAGTAACGCCGGTATTTTGAACATAGGGACGTTGATCAAAAAGACCCGGATCTGTCCAAACATAATAATTAGCACCAGCAAAACTAATCCAGCCAATTACGGCCTCTTCTGTAGGTCCTCCGCCCCAGCCATATCCGCCAAAATGAACCGTTGTTGTGTCTATATTAACTTGATATTCTTTGCCTGGAGTTAAGTCTCTTAGTTTTATCCAGCCATAATCAACGCTAGTTGAATTAACGACTTTAGCCCAGCCAGAAAGTTCGCCCGTAACAAGATTTACTTGAGCAGCACAGATCCCTGAAGGACAACCTAATAAATCTGCTTGTTGAAAACTTATCCAGCCGATATTATCCGACCAGGCGTAACCTGAAAAAATACCGGTGACAGGATCAATATTAACACCATAATCATTCCCTAAACATCTAGCTTCCATTGCATTTATGCCATTATAATCGTTATAGCAATTAAAACTTATCCAGCCAATATTATCTGACCACGCCCAGCCATAAACATTATCAGAAGAATCAGCTTTTGTTTGTTTAATATCATTACCATTAAAATTGACCAAAACCAAAAACCCTCCAAGCAACAAAACTATGCCTATTAATATATTGGCTAAATACTTTTTCAAGTTAAGTTAAATCTTAACATTTAATTAACTCCATTATATCATAAATAAAAAAAACCGCCTAAGCGGTTATCCACAGAAACTATTAAAAATTGCGCATAACAAAAACATCCATCATTAAGTGATGGACAGTAGTGGACATAGTAACTTTAAGTTTATTAATAATATTATCACCTTTGTAAAAATTCTTAATAAAGTGTAAAATATCAATAAGTTATTTGTGATTTAATAACATGAAAAAATCTATCTTTTTTATCTCATTAATTTTGGCAATCATTGTCTCTTTTGCCATTGGGTACTTTATTGGACAAACTCCACTTATAGATAAAGAAAAAATTGTCCAACAGACTAAAGAAGAAATTAAAAATCGGCTTATTGAGGGAAAAATTATTAATCCTGAGCCAGAACAAGTGTTAGCTCTTAGTGGAATAGTTAAAGAAGTAGGTGAAAATTATATTATTGTTGTTCCTTCAATAAAACAAGATCCTCTTGGCAATATTTTTCCGAAAACTATAAAAATATCAATAAACAAAAATACCAAAATTGAGAAATGGACCCTTAAAAATCCTGAAGAATATGAAAAAGACAAGGATCAAAACCCAAGCCCTTACAATAAAGAAGCGACTCAGTTAAATGATTTAGTTCCTAATTGTTTTATAATATTAGCTAAATCAGAAAAAAATATTAAGGGACTCAATGAGTTCACTGCTACAGAAATCAATTTTTCTTTAGAAAATCCTTTTTAATAACTTATATATGATTAAATTTCAAAAAGCCCTATTTGTAAATAGGGCTTTTTTCAATACCAATCCTTAAAACATAGACTATTGACATTTACAAAAGGTAGTATCAGCTTGACCACAAGTACCACTGGCTGGACAGCAAGTAAATGGGCTGCGACATATCATATTTCTAGCACATTGCGTTGCCGTATTAGAAGACACAAAGATGCTAGAACATCCAGTTGACCAATAATAGCCATCCCACCCAGCATATGACCTAATGCCTACACAGGACTTTCCATAACCAGCACAAACACTATTACAAGTTCCTTCGCAGTCGTTTCTATAGGTTACGATAGTTGGTGCACAGCTTCCACAATCTGTTGAGCAACTTGAGCATGTCTCTCCACAACGACAATTTCCATCACCGCAATAATTGACACAGCCACATGTGTTGTAATTACAACTTGAATCGTTGTTAGTACATGTTTCTGTTGAGTTACAGTTATCGTAGGTTGAATATGATCCCCATGCTGAGATTGTACCGCTACAAGATGAGCTTGAACCTGAACACTTGCGTGTCTTGTATCTTCTGCCTACATCATCGCCACAACCTATCCCCCATGGACAACCATAATCTGTATCGTAACTACTATCACACACAGTAGAAGAAGAATCGTAATTACAACCATCGCTACAGCAAGCACCTGAAGAACAATCGCAATCACAACTAGACGTGTAATTACAACTTGAATCGTTGTTAGTACATGTTTCTGTTGAGTTACAGTTATC
>CAYPPP010000012.1:7907-18811 GCA_964412645.1 uncultured Candidatus Saccharibacteria bacterium | reverse complement strand
CCAGCTGTAACGCTTAAAGCGCCAGCAACTGGAAGAACAGGTGTCGTTCCACCGGGTCCGAGAGGATCACCAGTTGAATAATAATCTTTTTCAACTGCATTCACGACAAAGACTTGGTCCCAGCTGTATCCATCAGTAACAAATTCGGCAGCTGTCATATCAAGCCAGTGTTTAATCGCATTGCCTGAGGCTTCGTTTACTTCCTCTAAGGAGTAAACTTTAGCGTCGCCATCAGCGCGATACATATCAGAAGCAGTGTAGGAATCCAGCACATCCTGAGAAACATCTTTGATGCTATCCCAAGAAAAGTGCCCGTACATGTCAAAAACAGCAGGATTAAAGATGTGTCTCTTATATCCCTTGTCGTTGACGATGTAAACTTTGATTCCATCAGGACCTCTAATTAAATCGCCTTCGTTGACAGTAACTGCTGCTTGCGCAGGCAATATCAATGTTATGCCTGTCATCCACACAAGTGTGGTTAGGGCTAACATTGCAGAAATAATTTTTTTACTCATTTTAGAATATTTTTTTGACAAAGAAAGGATTTCTTAAGAAATCAATTCTTTATCCAATTTAATTTATCACGAATTTACTTGACCTCGTTGAGCGAGGGTATGCAAACCCTCATTATTCCCCTTTGAAGAAACAATCAATAAAGATGTTTCCTACGAGGTGAGAGTGCGGGTATAGAAGAATTTGCTTCCCGCACCCAACGGTCTCGTGATTGATTTAATCGCGAGTATCTGTCAGTCCCGAAGAACAAACAGATCGTTGAAAGCCTTAACGAATTAGAAGATCTTATCAAAATGTGCTTGACAGATCATCTATCCGGCCGACCTTAATTAATTAAACGGCTTAATCACGGACTACTTTGTTACATAAATCAAAGGGTAACTCCATGCGCCTTAGCGCAGGTTTGTATGTACTCCTAAAATACACACAAAACCACGCTAACAATGTTGAGCTTCTTTTGTTGAATACCTTTTATTATGGTACATCTATTTTATACCGTTCAGAGGGTTAGTCGCAACTCAAGTTATCCACAGCTGATTTTATTATTCAAAGCAGCCAAAAAACGCCTATACGCAAGCTTTTGACGAACCCTAAAAAAAGCTTGCACAACCCACAGGCCTTATGTTTTTCTATTTTAACAACAAAATTGAATCTGTCAAGCCTACCTGTGGATAAATTAAAGACTATTAAGGACTGGGTGAAAAAATTTTGAGAATTAATTTAATTTTCTCTGTCTGGCAATAAATTTACACGCCTCATGGCGAGACTCTATTGTACCGACATCAAACCACGCACCTTCAATTTTTTCGTAAGTGGCTGCACCTTCCTTTATGTAGAAATTAGCTAGATCAGTAATTTCCAGTTCTCCTCGCCAAGACGGTTTAAGCGTTTTAATCACATCAAATGCCCTGTCATCAAAGAGATAAAGGCCAGTAGTTATCCAATTAGATTTTGGCTTTTTTGGTTTTTCTTCAATACCCACTATCAAGTTATTTGTAATTTCAGCTACTCCAAATCTTCTTGGATCTTGAACTTTTTTTAAAATTAATTTTGCCCCGCCTACTTTCTTGCCTGATTTTTTAAAAGATTGTTTTTGGAAAACCCTAATGGCTGGTGTAAGATTATCTTCAAAGATGTTATCACCCAAAACAACCGCTATTTTATCTCCCCGACAGTATGGTTCAGCAACTCCCACAGCATGAGCAATCCCAAGGGGTTTTTCTTGGGTAACATATTCTATTTTAACTCCTAAATTTTTGCCATTGCCTAAAAATTTTTTAAAACGATAAAGTTGCTCCTCGGCCGTCACAACTACTATATCTTTAATACCAGCATCCAGTAAAAGATAAAGAGGATAAAGGGCAAGGGGCTTATCATAAATAGGCAAAAGGCTTTTAGGTAATATATGGGTTAATGGCTGCAATCTCGTTCCATTGCCGCCAAGAAGAATAATTCCTTTCATAGATCGCGAATTAATACAAATTTAAAACTAAAAAGAAGAACCTCCCCGGCTTACGGACGAGAACCTTGATGAAGAATGAAAAGTAAAAAATTTAGACAGAGGTTTTGATGTTATTTATGATTCATGATTCAACATTCAAGTTTCCATTCTCTCAGTCGTTTATTGCGAGCGATAAAATCGCTTGCTTCATGCAAGGATTCAATTGTACCAACATCAAACCATGCATTTTTAATTTTCTCATATGTAATACTGCCTTCCTTTATATAAAAATTTACTAAATCACTAATTTCATATTCTCCCCTGATAGATGGCTTGAGTTTGTCAATAATATCAAAAACTCTTTCATCAAACATATAAAATCCTGCTGTTATCCAGTTTGACTTAGGCTTTTTGGGCTTTTCTTTAACGCTGACAATATTATTATTTTTAAATTCAACAACGCCAAATCTTGCCGGATCAGAAACTTGTTTAAGGATAATTTTAGCGCCACTAACTTTTTGTTTATTAATTCTAAAAGATTGCTTTTTAAAATTAGAAAGCGCTTCTTTAAGATTATCTTCAAAAATGTTGTCAGCGTGAATAATAACTATTTTTTTATTCTTTGCCAATTTTTTCGTCGAAGCGATGGCATGAGCAATTCCTTTTTGTTCTTTTTGAATGACATAATGAATCTTAATCCCAAATTTTTTACCATCTTTAAAGAAATCCTTAAAATAACTTTTATTACTTTTGTCAACTACTATAATAACTTCTTTGATTCCTGCTTCTTTGAGCGAAAGCAAGGGATAAAAAATCATCGGCTTGTTATAAACCGGTAAAAGGGGCTTAGGAGCGATATTAGTTAATGGTCTTAGGCGTTTGCCTTTACCTGCTGCAGGAATAATAGCGAGCATAATTTAAAATTTAAACATCTAGATTTTTTACTTCTCTTGCATGGGTCTGAATAAATCTTTTCCGAGGCGCAACGTTCTCCCCCATTAAAACATCAAAAACATTATCGGCTTCTTCGGCGTCTTCAATAAAAACTTGTTTCATTCGACGTCTATCTGGATCCATTGTAGTTTCCCAAAGCTGTTCGGGATTCATTTCTCCCAAACCTTTATAACGCTGGATATCTATTTTCTTAATGCCTTCTTTCTCGTATTTGTCAACTATTTCGTTTTTTTGTTTATCTGAATAAATATAAGTTTGTTGCTTACCTGCTTTAACTTTATAGAGGGGCGGTTGAGCAATATACAAATGACCCGCCTCAATTAGAGGCTTAAAATAACGATAGAAAAGAGTTAAAAGCAAGGTGCCGATATGGGCTCCGTCAACATCTGCATCTGTCATAATCACTATTTTATTATAACGCAATTTTTCTAAATTAAATTCTTCTGCAATTGCCGTGCCCAGAGCAATAATTAGTGATTTAATTTCTTTAGAATCTAAGATTCTATGAAGGCGCGCCCTTTCAACATTTAAAATTTTGCCTCTCAGGGGTAGAATTGCTTGAAATTCGCGATTCCTTCCTTGCTTGGCGCTCCCGCCGGCACTATCGCCTTCTACAATAAAAAGCTCTGTTTGTTCTGGATCGCGCGAACTGCAATCTGCTAATTTACCGGGTAGAGACGCGCCCTCAAGCACTCCTTTCCGAATTACGGTTTCTTTTGCTTTTCTGGCGGCCTCGCGCGCTTTTTGCGCTAAAAGAGATCTTCCAATAATAGCTTTTGCGTCCTGAGGCGATTCTTCTAAATATTCAAAAAATGTTTCGCCAATTATTTTCTCAACTGCCGTTCGTGCTTCAGGATTTCCCAATTTTGCTTTGGTCTGGCCCTCAAATTGAGGCTCGCCAAGCTTAACACTGACGACGCTGGTTAATCCTTCGCGAATATCGTCACCCGTTAAATTAGGTTCATCTTTTTTAATATAATCATTTTGACGCGCATAATCATTAATTACTCTAGTAAGAGCTGATCGAAAACCAGTTTGATGCATACCGCCCTCTTCGGTATAAATATTATTAGCAAAACTAATTTCATGGCTTTGGATATCTTCTGTATATTGAAGCGCTGCTTCTACGAGAAGCCCTTCGTATTCTTTGGAACAATAAAAAATTCTATTATGAAGAACTTTCTCGTGCCTATTCAAATAATCAATATAGGATTTAATGCCCCCTTCAAAATAAAGAGAATAAATTAAATAATCATTATTTTCTTTATTATCTTTTTGGTCGTCTTGGCTTTTTTTGCGACAATCAGCAATATTAACTTTAATGCCTTTCGTCAAATAAGCTTGCTGTCTTAGATGTTCAAGAACTTTTGTCCAGCTGAAATTAATTTCTGAGAAAATCCCCTCGTCAGGTAAAAAAGTAATTGTTGTTCCTCGTTCAAAATAAGGTATTTTTTTCAACAAATCCTCGTTAATTTCAAAATTATCATTCTTATCTCTTATTTCACGTTCAAGTGTTTCTCTGACAGTAATTTTGTCAACTGACCCTATCGTCTTGACAGAAAATGATTTTTTGCCTTTTGTGTATTCCTGGGTATATACTTTGTTGTTTCTTTTAACCGTTGCTTTAAGCCACTTTGAAAGCGCGCAAACAACTGAAACACCAACGCCGTGAAGGCCTCCCGCCACCTTATAAGATTCTCCGCCAAACTTTCCGCCCGCATGAAGCGTCGTTAAAACAGTTTCCAAAGCAGATGTTTTTGTGTGAGGATGAATATCAACGGGAATTCCCCTTCCATTGTCTATAACTGTAATATAATTATTTTTGTGAAAAATGAGCCAAATTTCATCACAATAATCTGCCATCGCTTCATCAATTGAATTATCAATAACTTCCCAAATTAAATGATGAAGCCCCGATAAACCAGTAGAACCAATATACATACCAGGCCTGCGTCTTACTGGCTCAAGTCCTTTTAAGACATATATGTCTTTAGCGCTATAAGAAACATCTTTTGGTTTTTTTTGCAGCATATAAGAAAAGCTAAAAATGAAAAATTAAAAAGAAGAACCTCCCCGGTTCACCGGGGATAACCTTGACGAAAGATAGAAAAGATAGAGAAGATTAATTTAAAAAAATTACAACTATTCTGCATTTTTCGTTCTTCGTTTTATATTTGAACAGTTATCTAATCGTTGCCCCTAATCTTTTTTCAAGGGCTTTCTCTATTTTTCTGTGTTCTGCATTAACTTCGTTATCGGAAAGAGTGCGCTCTTTGCTTTGATAAATGATGTGAAACGTTAAACTCTTTCTTCTCCCCGACAGGTTTTCGCCCTCGTAGATATCAAAAAGATCAACATCCTGGAGAAATTTAATATTTAGAGATTCTATAACATTAAGAATTTCTGAAAATTTAGTTTTATGGTTAACTAAAATAGATAGATCTCTTAAAACAGCAGGATATTTTGAGGGTGGTTGATATTGATATTCTTCCTGAGAAAAATGTAATAACTTATCCATGTCAAGAAATGCTCCCACGGCACCCTGCTTAAGACCAATCAAGTCAAGCAATAAAGAGCTAATTTTTCCTAAGTGGCCAATAGTTTCTTCGTCAATCTTAATATCCGCTAATGTTGTTTGGCTAAATGAGATATTTTCTTCAATAGCTTCTTTAAACCAGAAATTATTTACGCCAAGACCCCTAAGAATTAATTCAACCATGCCCTTGAGCTCAAAAAGAGAATCATCATGAGTAAGCGATAAAACTAAGCATAAACGATTATTTTCTGATATAAAGTTTTTTGAAACAATGTTTTTCTTCCCGTTAACTTTCTGGTTGGCAACGTAAAAAACCTTACCGATTTCAAAAAGACGAATATCTTTATTGTATTTAAGGTTCTGTTTAACATTATCTAATAATCCTCCCAAAAGACTGGGTCGTAAAATTGCAAAGCGTTCGCTAATTGGGTTTTTCAAATAAAGCCAATTTTTACTGTTTTTTTCTAATCCTTTCACTAGTTTATCACTTATAAAAGAATAATTGTAAACTTCAGAAAAACCAGCGCCCCTTAGAATATTTCTGATTTTTTCTTGAGATATTTCTTCGGCTTGAGGATTAACCGGCGCAAGAGGTAGAGAAGGAAGACAACTCAAAATATTGCCATATCCTTCAATCCTAGCTATTTCTTCAACTAAATCTTCGCTAATTTCCAAATCTTTTCTAAAACTAGGTACAGTTACTTTTAATTCATCTTGATTTAATTGTTCTACCTGACAGCCTAAAGCAATTAATATCTTTTTTATCTTGTCAGTTGGAATTTTCTTTCCAATAAATTGTTCGGTTTTTACTAATGATAATTTTATTTTTTTTGTCTTTTCTTCACAAAAATTGATATCAGACCAATCCTCAAATTTTCCTCCTGTCTCCCGAACTGAAAGATAAACAGCGCGCAATAGAGCATGGAAAGACAATTGATTGTCAAAACCAGCGCTAAAGCGACGCGCTGCATCACTTTCTATTTTAAGCTTTTTGGCGCTTAAATAAATCTGCCTTCTTTCAAAATAAGCAGATTCTAATAAAATATTTTTGGTCTTGTTGGTTATTTCCGCTTTTTTTCCACCCTTAATACCCGCCAAAGCTAAAACACTATCTTCATCTGCTATAACCAATATTTCCTTGTCTAAAATACGTTTCTTGCCATCAAGCGTTTCCATTTCTTCTCCTTGATGAGCTTTTCTAACAATAATTTTTCCGTTAATCTTATCAAAATCAAAAGCATGAATTGGCTGCCCTAACTCAAGCATAACAAAATTTGTTACATCTACTATATTATTAATAGAGCCAACTCCACAAGCGCTTAATTTTTCCTTAAGCCATTTTGGCGATGGTCCAACTTTAATATTTTCAATAAAAGCAACTGAATAACGCGGAGACAAAATTGGATTTTCTATTTCAACAGCTAAGGATTGCTTACTTTTTTTATTTAAGGCTATTTTTGGTTCTTTAAGGGAATATTTTTTCTCATAGAGCATTAAGAGAAGCGCTTTGATTTCTCTAGCAATTCCCCAGTGAGACGATGCATCAGAAAAACGATTTGGTAATATATCAATATCTAAAACAGTATCATTTTTAAGCTTTTTGATAACTCCTGCCTCAAAAGAATGCAGCGTCAAAATTTCAGCCAGCTTTTCTGGAGAAAGATTAAAATCCAAATATTCTTTTAACCAATTGAAAGAAAATTTCATAAATTCGCGCTTATTCGTAATTTATATTTGTAACTATTGTTCGCGACTTAGAATTGTTTTAAAAATCTTAAATCATTCTGATAAAAAAGCCGCACATCTGAAATACCATATTTAATCATAGCTAATCTGTCCAAACCCATGCCAAAAGCAAATCCTTGCCAGTGAAGAGGATTATAGCCAGCGTTCTTAAAAACTTCCGGATGCACCATGCCTGCCCCCATAACTTCTAACCATCCTGTTCCTTTGCAAATAGGGCAATTTTTTCCCTGGCACTGATAACAAGCAATGTCAATTTCAAAGCCAGGTTCAACGAAAGGAAAATAAGAGGGTCTGATACGAATTTTAATTGAAGTTGAAAAAATTCTTTTAAACAGTTCTTCGATAATGGCTTTAAAATTACTGATAGAAACTTCTTTATTCACCACAAGGCCGTCAAGTTGGTAAAATTGAATATCATGAGTACTATCGCTTGCCTCATATCGATAACACTTTCCTGGCGTAATAATTCTGAAGGGAGCATTGTGACTTTTCATATATCTTAACTGCATTGCAGTCGTGTGCGTTCTTAAGAGAAGTTTTTCTTCTTTTATCTTCTGATTCTTTTTTAACCAAAATGTATCCCATAAATCTCTAGCAGGATGGTCAGCGGGAATATTTAAAGCATCAAAGTTATAGAATTCATTCTCAATTTCTGGTGATAAAAAAACAGAAAACCCCATAGACTCAAAAACTCTCTCAACGCTGGTTAAAACCTGCGTTAGGGGATGAATATGTCCTTGGGGCAATTTCTTCCCAGGTAAGGTAATGTCAATATTAGTTTTTTCTGTTAGTCTATCGTTTGTTATTGTTTTTCTTATTTCTTTGAGATCAATTTTAATATCTTTCTTAAGCTGATTAGCCATTTTACCAATCCTTTTTCTATCTCTTTTGTCAAGAGTCTTTAGTAAATCTAAAATCTGTTTAAGCACTCCTTTCTTTCCCAAAAAATTCCTTTCTGTCGTTTTGAATTCTTGGATATTTGTTATTTTTTTGGCTCTTGTTTCAAAATTTTTTTTAATTTTTGCTAACTCCTTTTGCATAGTTTTGCTTTTCTCTTATATGAGTTAATCCCTCAAACAGTACTCCGCTGGCAATTAACAAAAGACCAACTCGCCAGTCAAATAAATCATTGGGCAATAACATAAAAATAACCGTTAGAATAAGGGCAAGAATAATTCCTTGACGAAGCGCTGGCCGAATTGTTTGCCAGCTCAAAAAAATCTTTGTCCGCATTTTCCTTAAAATTGTCCCTGTCAACGCAAAAATACCTGATAATGCCAAGAAAAAACTTAAATAAAAAATTATTAATTCTGAATGCCTGATTGTATCAGGATTAATATTAAGAATAAAGAATACGACAGAAACTAAAGAGAGTCCCGTAATAAGAATTAATCCTAAAATATAACTTATAACAGCCATGAAATTTATCGGAGCCGACGGGACTCGAACCCGCGATCTTCTCCGTGACAGGGAGATATGTTAAACCAACTACACCACGGCTCCATTTTATTTTGCCGATGAGAGGAGTTGAACCTCTTGCCTTCGCCTTATGAGAGCGCTGCTCTAACCGATGAGCTACACCGGCACTATGTTTTATCTTTGAACTTGCGTATCTCCCATCAAGAACCTTTTTTAAAAAAGTTCTTCAAAGTTACAAAACATTGCGTCTCGAGGGGAGTGAGGGAATACAATCTTGTTCATTCTTCCGCCAAGAATCTTGAATATAATGAAAGATCTTTGTGTCCTGAAGATTTATACGAAAGACCATTTTTTTATTTTATTTTCTCATTGCCATGGTTTTTGTTTTGCTTCGTACTCTCAGCGACAAAAATTTTGCGGGAGCGGGATTCGAACCCACAACTGGAGCTTATGAGACTCCCGAGTTGCCATTACTCCATCCCGCGCTATTTTTTTACTTAAGCGCGTAAAAATATTTTGAAAACTAACAACATAACCTTTTTCAAAGGCGTATCTTTATTCTAATATAAAAAGCCGCCAAATGCAATATTTAAAAAAGAAAAAGGGGAGCATCTTAACTCCCCATAATTTTGTTCGGTAGTTTTCCTTTTATTTTTTCAATAACATCACTGATGTCGCCATTTTCAATATCACGATTATCATTCCAATCTAATCGTAAAATCTTAACTTTGCCTTGAAGCATTTTTAGTAATGCCTCATATCCTTTTTTAAGAGCATTGAGATATCCAATCGTCATGCTTCCTTCAACGCTTCTGCCTCTGAGTTTAATGCATCTTTCAAGAGCTACTTCGGCAGTTACATCTAAATAAATGATTAAATCAGGCGGGGTCAAATTCAGCAACATAGATTCAAGGGCCCTAAAATATGTAAGATCGGCATCTTCTTGCGATATTTTGCCAGCCTCAACAAGCATTTTTACAAACACAGTATCTCCGTTAATGGTTCTGTCAATAACAGAACCTTGCCCTTCAGCAATTAACCGAATATTGGCAGAAAAGTGTTGTAAATACCTATGGATAAGTAAGAACCATTGCATTTTAATTGCAATCTCTTTGGGCATTTGCTTATAAGCTGTCGCGAAGAAATCGCTAATAAGTTCTACGCTTAACTCTTCTGGTTTGTACTTCAAAATTCTATGCGCTAATGTTTCCCCAGCTTTTTTAATAGATTTCTGACCAATTACTTCATCATAGAAACGCCCAAGATATGGATTGGTTTTGTCGTCTAACTCTTCAATAAAAGTAAATCCAAATTCAGAAGCAACTCTTTTGGCAAGCGTGCTTTTACCAGCGGCAATTGGACCCTCAACTCCAATAAACGCGGGCTTAAGTATTTTTGGCATTTCTTCCTCCTTTTGAAAGAACTTAACTTACTTCTATCATCTGAACAACTCCATGTCAAATAAAAACGCCCATCTATAAAGTGGTGTTAGGTGTTGTGGTACGTTGTTTTTCCCTCCATTTTTTAATTTCAGCGTGATGGCCTGAAATCAAAACTTTCGGTGTTTTCCATGTTTTCCCTTCTTTGGTTTTAAAAATTTGAGGTCTTGTATATTGAGGGAAATCTAAAAATTGCGAATTATGACTCTCAGACGCTAAAGATTCTTTGTTGCCCAAAACATTAGGAATAAAACGACTAACAGCTTCAATAATCATCATAGCGGGGAGCTCGCCTCCTGATAAGACATAATCACCAACAGACACGACCTCGTCGGCAATATTTTTTTTAACTCGTTCATCAACTCCTTCATATCTTCCACAAATTAAAATTAACTGATTGACTTTAGAAAATCTCTTGGCCATTTTTTGGTCAAACTTTTTGCCCCGAGGAGATAATAAAATAACTTTAGTTTTTTGACTTTTCCGGCTTTTAGTCTTTACATCTTTAACTGCTTTATAAATCGGCTCAACCATCATAACCATTCCCGGTCCCCCGCCAAAGGGCTTGTCATCTGTTGTGCGATGTTTGTTATTTGTAAATTCTCTTAAATTATGAAAATTAATTTTAACTAATCCTTTCCTTTGCGCCCGCGCTAAAATACCCTCTTCTAAATAAGAAGATAATATATTAGGAAAAATTGTAATAATATCAAAGCGCATTATGGTAAGAATAAAAAAATTCGTATTAACACAATCTTGATTTTCGCTTCCCTGCCTGCCTACAGGCAGGGCTCAAATTAAGAAGATAATATATTAGGAAAAATTGTAATAATATCAAAGCGCATTATGGTAA
>CAYPPP010000012.1:0-7807 GCA_964412645.1 uncultured Candidatus Saccharibacteria bacterium | reverse complement strand
TAACACAATCTTGATTTTCGCTTCCCTGCCTGCCTACAGGCAGGGCTCAAATTAAAACCGTGTAGGTGTCGGACATCTACGTTATACCTACGCTATACTTTTACTCTATTTTTTTCCACCTATTGCGGTGACAAAAATAGTGGCAACGCCCGCGACAGTTAAGACTCCGATCACGCCCATTAATTTTAAAAGAACTTCCTGAAGTTCTTTTGTTGTCGCTAAACCTAAAATCCAGGCGATTAAAAGCAAGGCCGTCGCAAAAATGCCAACAATAGACGTTGTTTTCAAAATATTTTTCATATTTTTGAAATATACAAATAAAAAAGAAGAACCTGGCTCCGCCAGAACCTTGGCGGAAGATATAAAAATTTTTGACAGAAGAGTAAGAAAAACAAATTACTCTGAATTATTTATTATATCAAACTAAACCTTTAATTAGAAGTTTAAAAAAACAAACCCAGCTCCACAAAGTGGAGCTGGTTTGTTAATTTCTATTTAATTTTTGATCTAGAGATTCAAGTCTTCAACAGCCTTATCAACATCATTGGAAGCTTCAGCAGCTTTTTCAACTACTTTTGAAGGTGTGGCATCGGTTTTTTTAGGCCTTTCTCTTCCTTCTGGCTCTTCAATCCTTAGATTGACATGAGCATTATTTTTAGCTCCAACAACGCGGACTAAGGTGCGAATAGCTCTGGCATTTTGACCGCCACGACCGATGATAATCCCCATATCTTCGGGATTAATCTTCAGGGTGACCAATACGCCCATCTCATCAACTTCTCGAGTAGTCTTAACATCGTCAGGATTATTAACTAAAGCCTTAACGACATCTTCGATAAACTCTTGATCTAAAAAAGTCTTAGTAGCCATATCTATCGAAAAGATTCTTATTGATCAGAGATCCTTTAAAATCTTTTTATCACATCTTTCAATTTATATTTCGGTAGCTTCGACCTTTATTGTTCCCGAGTTAAACTCAGAACATACTGCTACTCGTTTCTGCTTACATTATACTCCTATGATATTAAAAAGTCAACAATTTATTTCGCTTTTTCGCTCTTTTCTTCTTTTTTATTTTCAAGGTGGTCTGTTTTGGGCTTTTCTTCTTTTTCTTTCGAAATATTGTCTTTTTTGAGAATTTGCTTTTCTTCAGGTTTATCGAATTCTTCTTTTTTATCGCTTTTAGAAGTTTTTTCTTTTTGTTCTTCTTTTCTTTCGCTAGACTCCTCTTTTTTTGTATTTTCTTCTTTTTTAATTTCCTTTTTCTCTTTTGGTTCTGCTGATTTCTGTTTCTTTTCTTTCTTTTTCTTTTTTACAGACGTAGCCTTTCTTTTGGGTTTATCAATGATTTTCGCGCTAACTAAAAGATTATGGACCGTATCTGATGTTTGAGCTCCTTCTCCCAACCAATATTTAATCCTTTCTTCTTTAAAGGATTTTTGTTTTAAGCGCGAATTATAAAATCCCAAGAATTCGATTGTTTTTCCCGTCGGAGTGCGCTGTTTTTCCTGAAGAACAATCCTAAAACTAGGATCATTTTTCCTGCCTACTCTGGATAAACGTATAACTAACATAAATTATATAAACTTCTAATTTCTAATGTCTAATTTCTAATAATACTACTTAGACATCAGTTATTAAACATCAATTATTTCTTAACAAATTACCATTTTTTAATTTCAAGCGCCCTTGCGGCAGCTTTCTTTTCTGCAGAATGCTTAGAGTCTCCTTCTGCTTTAGCAATTAACTCTTTTTCCAAGTAAACTCCGAGACGAAATTGCTTTCTATGATCTGGTCCCCATTCATCCAAAACTTTATAATTGGGAGTAATCCCCAATTTTTCCTGCGCTTTTTCCTGAAAATAGCTTTTTGGATCCCTGTATAATTTTTCATCTAACACCTTTTGCAATTCTGTTAAAACCTGCTTTTCAATAAAAATTCTTGCTATTTCCATGCCCTTATCTAAATAAATGGCTCCCAATAATGCTTCAAAAGCATTCGCTAAAATATATTCTCTTGCCTTTCCTTTGTCTTGGGTTTCTCCCTTTGAAAGCAAAAGATAGTTTCCCAGTTTTATTTTTTTTGCTACCAATGTCAGCATTTCTGAATTCACCAAAGCAGCGCGCCAATTTGTCAGATCTCCTTCGGGATTTTTAAAATTCTTAAAAAGATATTCTGTAACAACTAATTCAAGAACTGCGTCTCCAAGAAATTCCAATCTCTCGTTATGAAGTTTAAATTTAGGATTTTCGTTTATGTAGGAACGATGCGTCAGGGCTCTGATTAAAAGTTTTTTTTCTTTAAATTTTATCCCAATGCTCTTTTCTAACAAAGAAACCTCTTTCATGTTTTAAAACGAGGCAGCAAACCACGAATAACAAAGCTTGTTTGTTGTCTGTAGCATGCTCTCGTTGAATTAAGGTGTCGATTGATTATTATCAATTATTTTCTTGTTTTTATTTGCTTTTTCAGAAGTTTTTGCTTTGCTACTTTTTTCTGTTGTGTCGCCTTTCTTGCTTTTTTCTTCTTTGCGCGGTTCTCCTATCTCTCGATAGATTGTTCCCAAAACTCCGTTTACAAATTTACCGGAAGATGCTCCTCCAAATGCTTTGGCTAATTCAATCGCTTCATTAATTGCAACCTTCGGCGGAACCTCGTCATAATTGCTATAAAGGAGTTCATAAATTCCCAAACGCAAAATACTTTTATCGGTAAGGGCAATTTGATCAAGCGTCCATTGAGGCGCCGCTTTTTTAATAATATTGTCAATTTTATCTAAATTCTTAATTACACCCTTAAGTAACTCTTCGGAAAATTTTCCATCTTTAATTCCTGATCCAAATTCTTTAAGATTCTTTTTTAAAAGTTCGTCTGCTTGCTTGTTTTCCCCACCACGAAAATCCCACTCATAAAGAGTTTGCATGGCAACGCTACGACATAGATGACGAGAACTCATATTCTTTTAGATAAAGTTAAGGATTGATTTATTTTTTAGAAAGCTCTGCTAAAGAAACCGGTTTATTTTCCTTTGTTTCTTCCGTTTGATGAGCTAATTCTTTGGCCTTTTCTTTTTTTTGTTTTTTATCTAATTTAGCAAGAACATCAAAAACCTGTTTTCCTTTATAATAACCGCAGTTAGGACAAACTGTATGAGGCAAAATAGATTTTCCACAATGTGAACAAATTCTTAAGTCAATTTCTTTTAAGGCATGGTGAGACCGCCGCCGATCACGACGCGAACTTGTGTGGCGTTGTTTTGGAATAGGCATAAATACAAATAGAAAAAAAGAAACTAAAGCAACAACAATGCTATCAAATATTTCAAGAATGTAAAGCCTTTATATTAAATAAGTTATAAAAAATCCTATAAACGTTCCAATTATGGCGCCACCTAAAATATCAATGGGCCAGTGAAGACCGCTAATTAATCTGGATAATCCGACTAAAAACGCGCAAATAAAAGCCAAAACACCCAAGGGCACAGAGAAGTGAACAAACATTCCCCCTAAAGCAAAAAACAAGGCTGTATGGCCTGAAGGAAATGCTGAGCTTGATTTCTTTTTCTTAATTAAAACTTTGGTCTCCTTCGTAAGATAAGGACGAGGAGTGAAGCGCATTGTTTTTATTAAGAGAACCAAAAACCAGACAAGTATTCCAGTTAGATGAACATAAATTATTCTCTCGTGGCTTAGATTAAAGGTTTTTCCCGTATCAGAAAAAAGGAAAATAATAATCAACCAAAACCAAAACAGAAAAGCAAAGTATTTTGCCCAAAAAATTAGGGCCAAATCAAGAATTTTTGATTTTCCCACTAGATTATTTAGTTTAAAAAAGATTTTTTTATTCATTTGTTTTCATTTTTATCAGGATTTAAAATTATTTTCTTGCCAAGTTCCTCTCTAAAGGTTTCTATGTTTTCAATGAAGCCCTTTTCAAAAGAGCGAGAAAGAATGCCTGCCAACAACAATGAAACTGCCGCAATAGGAAAAACAATAAATATTTTATTACTAAAAAGAAAGAAAATTCCGGCGAAAAGATAGATTAAGAACGTACCCAAATTTTGCGCTATTTCTCGGAACATTATAAAACGGCCAATGTTAATTTTTTCTTTTTGAGTTTTGTCGTAAATATGGGCAGTAAGAGGAAGGGTGTCAAGGGTATCGCCAATCAAGAAAAAACTCTGCGCAAAAAAGGCACCTAGAAACATTTTAACGAATGTTTTGGCAATATTTGCCACGCTTGCTATAAAGCACCCTATGCGAAATAGTTTAATCGGTTTTTTCTTGTCCGCTAAATGAGCAACATATAAAGTGGCAGCCAAAGAAAAGACCAAAGATGCTGAAGCTATAAGCCCCATTTTCCCAAATTGAATACCTAAATAAAAAAGGAAAAGTGGCCAGATATTGACGTTAATTCCCGAATCAAAGCCATAAAACACCAAAGATAAAGCTTTTTTTCTCCATCTTTTAGAAAAAATTCTTTTCCACGTTTCTTGATAAGAATCACGATATCTGGGCTTAGCTTCATACGTAAGCATTAATGGAATAGCAGAAAGGAAAAAGATAACCGCTACAATAACAAAAAGAACTGAAAAACCAAATTTAGCCAAAATCAAAGCACCTAAAAGAGGACCTATAATAGATCCTGCGATAGTAATGATCTGTAAAATTCCTAATTGTTTGCCTCTTTTTCTTTTTTGAGAAAGTTTAGCAAAATCAGCGTGAAAAGCGGGCAAAAAGAATGCTCTGGTGAGCGCAGCCAATATTGGAGCAAGAAAGATAAGCCAAAATATTTTATCTAAAAGAAAAAGACATAAATAATAACCAATTAAGGTGGGAATTGAGAAAATCATATTGTGCTTTACGCCAAAACGCGCCATCATTTTAGCGCCCCAAGGAACAAACAAGATATATAATCCCATAATTGCCGCAAAGAAAAAAAGAGTTTTTGATAAATCTTTACCAAAAAATAAATAAAGAAAAATTGGTTCATAAAGACCAATTAATTGCCCCGCAAAACGCCTTAGCCCCACGCTATAATAAATTTCGTCAACTTTGCGCTGGATGAAAAAACGAAAAATATGTTTTGGTTTACGAAATAAAAGCATAGATTAAATTTTAAAATATTATTCTCTCGTCAAGGTTCTGCTACTGCAGGTCCTTATTCTTCAATCAAGGTTCTGCTAATGCAGGTTCTTATTCTTCAATCAAGGTTCTGCTAATGCAGGTCCTTAGCCCCCCCGTCAAAGACTAATGTCTTTATTCTCTCAAAATCCTTTCCTTTTCTCCTGTTAAATCTGTTACTTTTGACACTTTTCTTTCTGGCAATATTCCCGCGTCCAAAATTAAATCGGGCTGGATTTCTCGGTGCTTGAATATTTTGATGATTTTTTTAATATTATTTGCTAAAGGCGCGCTGGAAAGATTAGCAGATGTTTGGACCAAAGGAAAGTCTAATACGCGAATGATTGCCAATATTAAATCTGATCGGGAAAGGCGAATACCGAGGGTATTTTTCTGAAAAGGGAGTTTTTTCTTGAGTGAAAATATAAAAGTGTCAGCAGATTGTAATAATTTCTCTTGCTTTTTCTTTATTTTAACATATTTTTCCGCCATTTGGATATCCGCAACAAAAATTCCAATTGGTTTTGTAAAAACTCTATTTTTGATTTCAAAAATTTTACGAATTGCGTCTTCATTTTTCGCATCGGCAATTAAGCCATAAACAGTATCTGTCGGCGCAACAATAACCTTGCCATTTTTGATAGCTTTAGCGACTTTCTGAATAATTTTTTTATCTAAATTGTTTAAATCAATCTCAATAATTTCCATAAATTCATTTTAACATAAAATATCTTTCATATCTCTTTGCTATAATTTCCTATACCATAATTTTGTCCGTAGCGTGACTAAATTACGCTACGAGTTAAAAAATCCCTAAGGATGTCCTTAGGGAAGTCCTTAAGGACTTCCCTGTGATTTTTTTTAAAAAAAATATAACAAGAAAGATATAAACAAAATCCGAAATTTTCTCTATAGTTATGTGATTATTTAGCGATTACATTACCACAAATCATTGACAATTTAACTAATATGTAATAGAATACTATCAGTTCCAAATAAACTCAAAAATCAAAAGGAGACAACAATGGGGTTTAAAAGATTAAGTGAAGTGAGAAATCAAGAAACTGAGATTTTGACTCTAAGAATAACCAAGGCTCATCTATATTCCAATGAACTGTTGGTTTTTATCAATAGAGATCCTGAAGTACTTACAAGCTCAAAAGAAAGAAAAGAGCATTGCCAAAACAGCGCTTCGCACTGGTTTGAGCAACAATTAGAGGTGTGGGAAGAAAGACAAGAAGACCGCATAGCTGTTGCTATTCCCGATTATCCGCTTGAGATTGTAACTTGTGATGTTTGCCCGATTCTCTTGATTGACGGCAAGCGTTATATTGCAAGTTTCTTGAGAGATATTTGGCCAGTCGGATGGCTGATTCCTGGTGGATGCCCCTCATCTTTTCAAGAACTTTTGGATCCAAGAAAAGTTGCTCTTCGTAAACTTCAAGAGGAATTGGTCATTCTTGATAATAATGATACTGCTTATACTTTCGGAGCTTCGGACGAAGCCCTTCTCAAAATACTCAAGGGTTATCGGATAACACCACAAAGCATTATTCATATTCCAATTAAAGAGATTCCGCCATTTCCAGGCCATGCTAAAGGGTTACGAATAGTCAGGGGAGGAGAAGAAATTTCTTCGGTTGATAATGTCAATGTTACTATTGATCCTAAGATTGAATCTGTTGCCATTACGCTCTATTGCGAGATTGAAATTCCTGTTTCTCTTTCAATGCTCCGACTTTTTGACGGTGAATTTCTTGGCAATAGTGATGTGTTAATAAAGCGGGCCGTCAGATTAACAGAAAGCATTGCTGTTTCAGAAGTAGGTGAAAAGAATGAAGCTGTGGCTATCTTTGCTTCAGGAAACAATGTTCTTTCTACTGATTGGAATAGTCCTGGTATGAGAAGCCGAGCAATTGATCCTATTAAGCCCTTTATCGATTAAAAACCAAGCCCTGCATCATATATATGCAGGGTCTTTTTTTACGCTAAAAAAATGTGTTATAATAAAAGTGTGAAAAAGAAAATCAATTTTAAAAAATTTTTTAAAAAGCAAAAAAAGCTTCCTTCTTTTAGTATAGAAGAAATAATTAAAGCGATTGTTAAAAGGAAACAGATGTTAATTGTAAAAGTTGACGCCGAAATTGACGAAAAGAAGAAAACTTTAAATATTAAAATTCCTGAAAATACTATAGTTGCGACAACGCTCAAAGAGCGTCGTTTTCTTGAAAAAGAAGCATCTTTTTGGCGTTGGCCGGCTGGGAGTTTAGCGATTATTCTAAGATTAAAAGATATAAAAATCTTCCTTGCTGTTCATCGCGACGAAGAAGCGCCTAGTTATCCTGGATACGATACATTGGGAAGCGGTATGGGAGCAAGTTTAGATGAAATTGTTTTTCCAGAAAATTGCGCTATTAGAGAGGGACTTGAGGAATTTATTATCGCTACTCCTAGGGGCATTTTAGTTCCTAAAATAAATCTTAGAAATTTAAGTATTGAAGCAATTAAAGAAGCTAATTTGAAAATTTTAAATCGATACAAAAATCTTCTAAAAATTTTTCATAACCAACAGAGTTATGCCGTCAAAACAAAATTCATTGAAGGAAATCTTCCTCAATACAAAATTAAGGTCAGCTATGATAAAGAAAATATTGGACAAACATTTGAGTCAGCTATCTGTTTTG
>CAYPPP010000011.1:0-19322 GCA_964412645.1 uncultured Candidatus Saccharibacteria bacterium | reverse complement strand
TTAAATCAATTGTTGGCCTTAAAAAAACAAATGTTAATAATCCAAGAAATGGCTTTAGAACTAGCAATGTTCCAAGCAACAACAATAAAAACAAGACAAGACCTTCTGTGACTGTCAGTTGAGCAAAAATAGAAAAAATCAATATTAAAATAACAGCAATTAAGAATATGAGAAACTTAGACTTATTGCTTCGAAATTTCATCTAAAGAAATGAATATTTTACAAATTAACAAATTTTATCATCAAAAAGGAAAATCTGGCGGGACAGGACGCTATCTTTTGTCTTTAATTGATTTACTCAAAAGCCATAACCATCAAGTTCAAGTTTTTGCTATGAAAGACAAAAAATGCCTTCCTTCTATTTATAGCCCATATTTCGTTGAAGAGCAAGATTTTTCACACCCTAAATTAGGCTTCAAAATAATTTTTAAAGGAATTAAGTTTATTTATTCTTTTGAAGCGAAAAAGAAAATTGAAAAATTAGTTAAAAACGAAAAACCAGATTTGGCGCATATTCACAATATTTATCACCATATTACCCCATCAATTCTTCCTGTTCTAAAAAAATACCACATTCCAATAATCCAAACTTTGCATGATTTTCATCTGATTTCTCCGAATTATAATCTTTATTCAGAGAAAGATGGTATTCACGAAGAATGCAGTCACGGTAAATATTGGAAAGCAATTATTCATAAATGCATTAAAAATTCTAGAAGCGCTAGCACACTATCTGTTGCTAAAATGTACTTTGAAAAAATAACTAAAATTTATACTAAAAATGTTGACATTTTCATATCTCCCTCTCAATTTTTAATGAATAAATATGTTGAAAATGGTTTTCCGGCAAACAAAATCACTTTTTTAAAGCCGTTTATTGATTCAAACAAATATAAGCCTAAATTTTCGCCTGGAGATTATATTTTATATTTTGGAAGAATACATCCTCAAAAAGGTGTTCAGTTGTTAATAAAAGCCGCCTCGGCGCTACCAAATATTCCTTTTAAGATCGTAGGAGCTGGTAAAGAGAAGAAGAGTTTGATGGTTTTAATTAAAGAAAAAAAATTGAATAATATGGAAATCATGAGACCTCAATATGGAAATACGCTCAAAAATACTATTCGTAATGCTGCTTTAGTTATAATGCCTTCTCTTTCTTATGAAAACGCGCCTTTTGCGGTGTTAGAAGCATTCGCTTTAGGAAAACCCGTTATTGCAAGCAACTTGGGAGGACTGCCAGAACTCATAAAGAGTGAAAAGACAGGACTTTTATTTAAGGCAGGCGACGCAAACGATTTAAAAGAAAAAATACTCAGCCTATTTCCATATCCTTGTTTAATCCGTACAATGGGTGTTCAAGCACGACTTTTTGTAGAAAAAAATTTCTCTCCAGAGAAACACTACCAGGATTTAATGAATATTTATAAAAAGGCAATTAATAATAAAACATAATCTTATGAAAATTGTAATGATCGGACAAAAAGGTATACCAACAAGATCGGGCGGCATTGAAAAACATGTTGAAGCCTTATCTGTGGAATTGGCAAAAAGAAAACATAAAATAATCGTCTATACTCGTCCCCATTATACCGATAAAACACTAAAGCACTATAAAGGAGTAAAACTTATTAGCTTGCCTTCAATCAATTCTAAACATTTTGATACCGCTTCCCATTCCTTTATAGCTACATTTCATGCCTTGTTCAAAATTAAAAATATAGATATTATCCATTACCACGGTATTGGTCCTTCTTTGTTTTTGTGGATACCAAGAATTATTAATCCTAAGATTAAGGTTTTATCTACCTTTCATTGTCGAGATTATGAGCATCAGAAATGGTCGTTTTTTGCCCGTACGGTCTTAAAATTAGGAGAATTGTGTTCTGTCTATTTTTCTCATCAAACGATCGTGGTATCTAAAAACTTAAAGCAATATATCAAAAACCGCTATCAACGAAAAGCTGTTTATGTCCCTAATGGGATTTATCCAACAATTAACAAAAAACATTCCAATAAATCTGATGAGAAAAGATTGTCTTGGTGGAACATTAAACCAAAGAAATATATATTGACTGTTGATCGCTTAGTGCGACATAAAGGTCTTCATACTTTGATTAGGGCTTACCAACAATTAAGTCCTGAATCACAACAAGCCAAAAAGCTTGTCATTGTCGGCGATAGCTCCTTTACTGATGATTATTTAAAAGAACTAAAAGCGATGGCTAAAAATAATCATAATATTATTTTCACCGGGCAGCAAACAGGCCGTTCCCTTAGAATTCTTTTCCAAAATGCCTATCTTTTTGTCCATCCATCAGAGTCAGAGGGAATGTCCCTATCTTTACTTGAAGCCCTTAATTACAATCTTCCTGTCTTAACTAGCAATATTCCTGCTAATTTGGAACTAGTAAAAGACTATGGCTTTACCTTTAAAAATCGTGATTATTATGATCTGTCTGAAAAATTAAATTTAATTTTGGACCTACCAGGTAGAATATTAGAAAAAAAATCAGCTCTTGCTCAAAAAAAGATAGCTGAAATTTATAGTTGGGAAAAAATTGTTTACTCAACAGAAAAACTTTATATAAATTTATTAGCGTCAAACAAGTCCCGAATCCCGTTCGCGGTTAAAATCAAAAAGGTTTAACGAGGCAAGCTGTTTATTGTATTGCCTAAGATGTTCTCGTTCTGGAGAATCAGGATGAAACTCAATTTGCCTTGTGTCCACGACTACTCTTCCTCCCTTTTTATAAGTAAGAGGATCTTTTTTTATGCGCTTTATTTGCCACTGACACAGTAATTTTTCAAGAATTTGACCTGCGCCAATAATATTTAACAATATCTCTAATAAACTTTTAAACAGTTTTTTGCATTGACTATTAGAAATTTGTCTTAAATCTTCGTGATATTTTCCGCTTCCCCACATAATATAATTATTAATCCATAAATTGGCTTTCAAGAAATTATTAAAAATAGTTTTTTCTCCATATAAGGGAATTATCCGCGCGTAAGTTTCGGCATTATAAAAACTATATAAAGGAATTTCCGAAACGCCATTTGTAATAAAATGGTTTAAACATAAACGATCTTTAATGTGTTGTTTTGACCGTTTCAGTCTTGCGACAGTCAAGAGAGCTGAAATTAAAAAACGAGCAGTCCAAAGGTGATTGCTCTGCGCTACAATTAGAATATCTATATCACTTTCTTCATTTGCCCAACCAAAAATCAGAGAACCGCTTAAGAAGATTCCACGAATAAAGGGAAGAAATTGTAGATATTTCGTTATTTTAATCGCTTTTTTAATTTTAGAATCAGTCAACTTATCCTTGCTGTTACGCCTTAAGAATGGCGCACTTTTTAGTTTCCTCTGTTTTAAAGAATAGAATCCTTCTTCTTCCTTAATAATTCCTATTTTTATTAATCTTTTTACCCTTTTTTGTATCTCGTAAAGCCCTATTTTTTTTAACAGTATTTGTTCGCCAATTCTTTGAGGATTAGTGAGATAACGAAAAATTTCCCATAGCGTCATGGGCCATCGTTTAACCTGACTATAAGTAAGAGTTGATATAATAGCCCTGTCTATGGAGCTTAGGTGACAGTTTTTAGACATGAATTAATGTTAAGAATCTTCTTTAATTCTATATTGGATTGCCTCTGCTAAATCTTTTTGGCTTATATCTTGCCCATTTCGCAGATCAGTAACGGTGCGCGCTACTTTCAAGATTCTAAAGTAGCTACGAGCAGATAAATGATATTGATTGACGGCGTTTTTCATCAAATTCTTTGAATAATCATCAAGTTCACAGAATTGTTTGACTTGTGAATTAGCCATATCACTATTAAGCAAAGACTTCTGTTTGCCAAAACGTTTTCTCTGGATTTTTCTTGCTTTCTCAATTCTCTCTCTAATTTGCCAGGACGGTTCTCCTGTTATTTTTGATGTTAATTTTTCATATTCTATTCTAGCTACAGTCACGTGAATATCTATACGATCAAGAATTGGTCCAGAGATTTTTCTTCTATAGGAAGCTATTTGCGATGGTGTACAGGTGCAATTTTTGAAAGGATCATTAAGGTTTCCACAAGGACAAGGATTCATAGCAGCAATTAATATAAAATTTGCAGGAAATCTGACTGTGCCTGCCGCTCTTGAAATTGTTACATATCCGTCTTCCATGGGTTGACGCAGTACTTCTATGGCTTTTCTGGGAAATTCAGGAAATTCGTCCAAAAACAAAACTCCCCTATGAGAAAGGGTTACTTCTCCCGGCTTGGGGAAGCTACCACCTCCGATGAGGCTAATACTTGATGCAGAATGGTGGGGGCTTCTAAAAGGACGCTCAACTAATAAAGGCTTTTCTGGAGTTAAAATTCCAGCAACACTAAAAATACGAGTTACCTCTAACGCTTCATCTATTTCCATTTTTGGTAGAATCGTAGGAAAAGTTCGCGCTAAAATTGTTTTGCCAGATCCCGGCGGGCCAGAAAATAAAACATTATGTCCCCCCGCTGATGCTAATTCAAGGGCTCTTTTGGCTTGTTCCTGCCCGCGAATATGGGCAAAATCTAAAAAGCCTTCTTTACTTTTTTTGGCTAACGCTTTTTTAAAAAGACGACTTTCTGGTTCATTTTTAATAATGTGTATATTGTTAAAGTGTTCAATAATATTTTTCAAACTTTCAACTGACTTAATTTTTAAACCTTTTATCAGCGAAGCCTCTTTGGCGTCTATTTTAGGAAGATAAACCTCTTTAAAACCATGTCTTTTGGCAAAGTCAATTATAGCTAAAATACCATTGACGTGGCGCAGTTTTCCATTTAACGATAATTCTCCACAAAAAAGCTTTTTAGCTGGGTCAAAATATATTTGTCGGGAAGCTAAAAGATATCCTACCGCAATTGGCAAGTCATAGAGAGACCCTTGTTTTTTAATGTCTGCAGGAGCTAGATTTACGGTGATTCTCTGAGCTTTTTTTTGTGGATACATTTCCGCTTTACTATTTTTTAAGGCGGCACTTACTCTTTCTTTTGATTCTGCCACGGCCTTGCCGGGAAGACCAACTATATTAAAAAGAGCTAATCCTCCCGAAATATCAACCTCAACTTCTATTAAAGAGGCCTCGAGCCCAATAACTGCAGCCGAAAAAACTTTTGAAGGCATAACTTTAAAAAAATATAAAACATAAAAAATAAAGTCTTTGTTTCTTTAGGGTCATTTTAGCAAATTATTCAACGACTGTCTAACTAAATTATAAAAGAAAAACCCCATCAATTAATACAATCCTAGGGGTTTCGGGGTTATGAAATTTTAATTTATTCTTTTCTTCTGGCAAGCCATACAATGCTCGGCTTCAGGATATATCTTTAATCTCTCCGCCTGAATTTTCTTGCCACAAACAAGACAAAATCCATATTTCTTTTTTGAAATACGCCCAAGAGCTCTTCGAATCCTCTGTAGTTCAAGTTCTAATTGGTGCTCCATAGAAAGCCGCGATTCATAACGTTCTACTTCCTGAGCATCTTCGTCTTTGCCATGGCCAAAAATAGGAAAACGGGATTTATAATCATCTTTTAAAGACTTCTTTTTGCGCGCAAATTGATTAAGTTCTTTCTTGATTCGCTTTTCTTTCTTCTTGAGAGGTCTTTCATAGATAACTTGTTTTCTTTGTTCCTTAATTTTATTTATTTTTTCTTGGATAATTTCCTGATAACTAATCTTTTTGGTTTTTTTCTTGGTTGTTTTGGATTTCTTATGTTTTTTAACCACTGCTTTTACTTTTTGGTGGTCTTTTCTTAATCCTTTTATTTTTTTAATAATTCTTTTTGGCATATTATTGAATAAACAAACACGACAGCCATAAAATATTTCTTGCGTGACATAATTACACATTTAGTAATCACACATCTCATTTTAGTATTTTCAGAAAACAGTGTCAAGTCCAAAAAAAATAAAGTTAAAAAATATGTAAACGAAAGGGGCGTACCCTTTAAAGACGATGCTAATTGGGTCGCCCCCTCGGAGAAGAACCTCGACTCAATTTCGAGATTCCAGCTTCGATTATCCAAAATATGGAAAGAATCAGTAACCCTCCATTATTGATTCTCAAAGAACTAAATCATATCCGCTATTTCAGATAATCGCGAACTTATCTTCCCAGACAAGTTCCTTTGTTTTTTGTTGGTGAAATCTTCACCAACAATCTCATTATAACATGCCAAAAATTCACATGCAATAAAAGGTTATCCACACCCCATAAAAGACAAACTTACACAGACAGGAGAGTAAGTTTACACATATATAATAAGGATTTCAGAGAAATGGATTAACGTAACACCAAATAAAAAAAGATCTTTATTGAGATTTTTTTAGATCTTAGAGATAATTTTTTGCAAGTTTTATAAAAATCAGGTTAAATTTTTACTTGAAATTAATCTTTCTTTATAATTTTAAAACTTTCAACTACTTTGTTTAATATTTCTTCTACTTTTTGTTGCTCTTCTTCATTATCTAGCTTATGTTGATTAAATAAAGTAATTTCATAAATATTTTCTTGGGCATTAAATAAAATAAGCGTAACGCCTGGTGATTTTCTTATCCTCCCTACATAAGAATCAGCAACTATTATTTCTTCTCCCTGTTGATTTGTTAAAGATAGAATAGCTTCTTCTGGTGTATCGCCATATTCAGAAAAATCAACAAGATGTTTCACCCAAATTACTCCTGGCCTTGAATCTGGAGCAACAGCTTCGACATAGAGCAATGGATAATCAGGATTATAGAAACTAATTCCCGTATCGTCCTCTGGGAGGGCAAAAGTTTTCCATTCTTTAGGGTACTTTACTTCAAATCCATAATCCTCATTAATATATGTTTTCCATCCAGCAAATTCATCATTTTCATCATCAACAGCAACGTCTCCAGCTTCTAAAATTCTGTCAATTGTTGCCCAGATTGACTCGCGCGATGTGCTTAAAATAAGATAATTCTTATCAGGCATTATTGCATAATCCATTGTTAAATCATGCTCGGGTAAATTTAGATAACGAACATCAATATTTTTATAATTATTATCTAAATAATTCTCGCTTGCCATTTCCTCATGGGTTTTTCCCAAAAAGAACTTTTTAAGATCATATAGCATGGTTTCTTCCCATGAAAACATGTTATTTTTTAATCCATCAATATTGTCAATCTTAAATATAAGGACCGTTCTTGGCCCATCCTCCGGCTGACCATAGAAGAAAAGATTATAGTTTTCTGATAACTTTCTATCTACATCACGCGGCATTGCCAATCCCCAGCTTTCTAATATCTCTGCGTTAATCAACTCAGTATATTTTTCTCCCAAAACTAAGGTTTTTAAGGTTTTCCACATCTGAGCAAGACTTATGTCAGAAAAATCATTCCGTGCTAAAACAATAATTCTTCTAAAATTTCTTTCCTTAACTGTATCTTCAAAATTTGTTTTCAGACTTGGATAAACCTCTTCTAGCGTGTCAACTTTGATAATTTCTTCTTCGTCAGGATTGAAAAAAGCGGGAAAATATTGTAGTTGAGTATCATCAATTACTGGTGGCGTAGAAGTTGGCTTCGGTTGTACTGGAATACTGGGAGTGGAAGTTGCTGGCAGAATTATGGGCGGTTCATCTGATGTTTCTCTATTAAATAAATCCCTGATCATTTCTTTAATGTTTCCGAAAGATGAAAGAGCGCCACTTTTATAAAAATAAAAACTCGCTCCGCCAATAAAGATAATGATTATTAAAACGGTGGCGAGCTTAAAAATAACTTTCTTTCCAAAAATACTTCTTAATGAAATCAAGAAAGGTTTTTTAAAGGATTGCTTTTCTTTTGTATTAAAGGCAATGCTACCCTCTTTAGACGAATCTTTCGCTCTTAGAGAATTGATAGAATTAATCTCACCCGAACGAATTTCTTGTATTTTAGATTCTTGTCCGGTTCTAGATAGATTTTCTTGTGTCAGACTGAGTGGCGAAACATTCTTTCCTTTAGCCTTGTCTAAATCATGCCGCATTGTTCTAATTTCATAAAGTCCTTTTTTGGGCTTATTCTTTTGCTCTTCTTTTGTCATTACTCTTTTGTCAACAGCTTTTTTTTCGGGACTTTCAGTCCTTGAATCTTTTGATATTATTTCAGAATTGTCTTTTTGTAGGTTTCCCTCCATAGATATTATGGTCTATTTTTGAAGTTTCTTTTTTAATAATGATTTCTTTTTTCTTCCCACGGCTTTGACGAAGATGAAGTTGTCGGTCTTTCAGGTTTTCTAGTAAAATTTTCTAAAAGCTTAAGATTGATTCTTTTTAAATTATCTATTTCAATAATTTCCACGTTAACTTCATCCCCTTCGTGCACTACGTCTTTAACTTTTTCAACGCGATAAGACGCTAATTTTGAAATATGAATTAATCCTTCATGTTTAGGAGAAAGGGTTACAAACGCTCCAAAATCTAAAATACGACTGACCGTTCCCTTCGTTTTTTCTCCCACATTATATTCTTTAACAATCTGTTTGATAATATTAACAGCCTTATCCACATTATCCTTTACTTTTCCACTTATATAAACCTTACCATCTTCTTGAATATCAATTAAAGTGTCTGTTTCTTTTATTATGCCATTAATTGTTTTACCACCACCGCCAATAATGTCTCCTATCTTTTCTTTTTCTACGCTGATAACAGTAATCTTAGGCGCATAAGGCGAAAGTTCTTTTTTATGCACGTTAATAACAGAACTCATTTTTTCTAAAATTTGTTTTCTGGCCTTTTCTGCTTGACTAAACGCTTCTTCCAAAATCTTTTCGCTAACCCCCCCTATTTTAACATCCATTTGCATAGCCGTTATGCCATTTTTGGTGCCGGCAACCTTTAAATCCATATCTCCATAGTGATCTTCTGGTCCCTGAATATCTGTTAAGATTTTGTAACCCTTGCTATTTTCTCCCATCATTAATCCCATTGCAATACCAGCAACTGAATCACGAATAGGAACTCCTGCATCCAAAAGGGCCAATGTAGATCCACAAGCAGAAGCCATTGACGAAGAACCATTGGAAGACAATACCTCACTCACTACTCTAATTGTATAAGGAAAATCATCTTTAGTAGGAACAATAGTGTTCAGCGCTTTTTCGGCCAGCGCGCCATGCCCTATTTCTCTTCTACCTGGACCACGGAAAAACCCTGTTTCCCCCACGCTAAATGGCGGAAAATTATAATGATGTATAAATCCTTTATTGCCCCTGATTTCCATACCATCCAATAATTGCTCCTCCCCAGGACTTCCCAAGGTTATTGTGGAAAGCACATGAGTTAAACCACGCTTGAAAAGGCCTGAACCATGAGTTCTAGGTAAAATTCCGATTTCGCAATCAATTTTTCTCACTTCATCTAATTTTCTTCCATCGGGCCGTTGTTCCTTTTTCAGAATATTTTGATGCACCATCTTATCAATTGTTTCCTCAAACAATACTTCTAATCCATCTTGAAATATGGAAGAATTTTTATAAAGTTCTATTTCTTTTTCAAACAAAAGAAGAAGATCTTGTTTAATTTTGTAAAGAAGGTTTTTAAATTCAAACTTATTTTTAGGATCTAATGCCTGAGAAAGGGTCTTCTTAAGAAATTCATCAGCTTTTTTAGTTTCTTTCTCCTCTAATTTGAAAATACTAGGAATTCTTTTGTTTTGACCAATTTTCTGAATAATTTGTTCTTGATCTTTAATGTTTTTTTTAAGTTCGTCTTTAGCAAAATGTATCGCTGCTAAAACATCTTTATTCTTGGCATCTCTTGCTTCACATTCAATCATATTAATCAATTCTCCATCGCTAGCAATTGTTAATTCTAATTTACTTTCGTTTCTTTGTTCATAACTAGGATTAAATAAAAATTCATCTCCTAATTTTATTACTCGGATTACTGAAAGCGGACCAGACCATGGGATGTCGGATATGCTTAGAACCAAAGAAGCACCAA
This sequence comes from uncultured Candidatus Saccharibacteria bacterium, assembly GCA_964412645.1. GTDB lineage: Bacteria > Patescibacteriota > Minisyncoccia > JBAYJV01 > JBAYJV01 > CAYNNF01. Next base: position 9,326 of record CAYPPP010000011.1, on the reverse strand, counting down.
TAGCCGCTGGAATATCTGGATCATTCACTTCATCAAAAGAAAGAACAGTCGTTACGACTTGAATATTGTTTCTAATCCGTTGATCGAAACGAGGCCGAATAATACGATCGATAGCTCTTCCTGTTAAAACAGCTTCTTCAGAGGCACGCCCTTCACGCTTCATAAATCGTGATCCTTTAATACGTCCCGCCGCATAAAGCTTTTCTTCGTATTCAACCGTAAGGGGTAAAAAATCAACTCCTTCTCTAATATCATCACTTATCACGACCGTTACTAAAACAACTGTCTCTCCGTAAGTTAATTTTAACGCTGCATTCGCTTGAGGAGCTAATCCCTGTTCAATTTCTATGAATTTACCTCCAAAATTAATCTTAAAATTTTTCTCCATATTTTTTTTAAGATTCGCCTGCAAATTTTAGACTAGTTAAAACTAATCTACCTATTTGCAGACCAACCTGATGAAACAAATAAAAACTAAATATATAACATATAATTACCTTTTTAAAAGAAAGCGACGAGGTTCAGACGCAAGATCAACGAAATTATCTGCTTCTTGCTGTAATTTTCCAGAAGCACTTTTAGCAAATGCGATTACTTCAAGAATCTTGCCCCGATTCCTCAAATAATCCAATAAGGGCAAAAAGTCTCCATCTCCCGAAACTAAAACAATTACATCAACAGACCGTGCCAAGTTAATTGCATCAATGGCAATGCCTACATCCCAGTCAGCTTTTTTCTGTCCTCCGTAAAAAATTTGCAAATCCTTAGACCTTAATTCAATGCCTTGTTTAAGTAGTGCTTCAAAAAAAGATTTTTCTTCAGACGTTTCACTTTCAACTACATAACCAATCGCTCTTATTAATTGCCGGCCCGACACTGCTTCTTTGAGAACTTCTTGAAAATTAACACGAGCGCGAAAAAGGTGTTTGGCCGAATGATACATGTTTTGAACATCTATCAAGACCGCCACTCGTTGTTGATGGTGCTTAACTCTTTTTTGAAATGGCAAAGAAAGCATAAATTAAAATTTATTGTTTTTTACGGCTTTTTTTATCAAGGCCAAGTTTTCTATTGAGAGATTCATATTTTTTTTCATCATGACCCTTTAGGTATTCTAAAAGTTTTTTTCTCTTCGCAACCATTTTTAAGAGTCCCCTGCGTGAATGATTGTCTTTTGAGTGTTTTTTCAGATGAGCCATAAGTTCTTTAATTTTTTCAGTCAGCAAGGCGATCTGAACTCGTGATGATCCAGTATCTTTTTTATGGATTCCAAACTTGACAATAAGCTCTGTTTTTTTCTTTGGTGCTAACATAAATATAGTATAACAAACAAATACTGAAAAGATTTTTTAGATTTCTCATAATAATTAAAACGCATAGGAAAGGATAACATGTTTTTTTAAAAAAACAAGAAATGGGCGTGGAGACAAAAGACATAAATTTCAGAAAATAGGAAAGAATGTGATTTTTCCCCTCTTATTCGAAGAACCTTTACTTTATAAAAGTTCTTGATTTATAGCTTATATCTTGTTTCTTATAAAAACATGTCGTATAATTAAGACAGTTCATTGGGGATTATGTGTTCTATTTTTTAACGATGAATATAAAAGAATTAAAAAAATATTATTTGGAGTATCTGGAAATTGAAAAAGGTGCAAGCCAAAGAACTCTAGAAAATTATAGTCGTTATTTAGATCGTTTTATTGCGTGGTCTGATATTATAATGCCTGATCAAATTACAAAAGAATTAATTCGTCAGTACCATATTTATCTTAATCGCCTCAATAAAGGAAATTTAAAAAAAATTACTCAGAATTATCATCTAATTGCTTTGAGAGGATTTTTGCGTTACCTCGCCAAGGAAGATATTAAATCTCTCTCCCCTGAAAAGATAGAACTTGCCAAAACCACGCAAAGAGAAATAGAAGTTTTGTCTGAAAGTGAACTTGAGAGACTCCTTGGTGCTCCACTATCACAAAATCAAAGATCTGCCAAAATTATAAGATTAAGAGATAAAGCAATATTAGAAATACTCTTTAGTACTGGCTTGCGAGTATCAGAGCTTTGTAATCTTAACAGAGAAAAAATCAATTTAGAAAAAAATGAATTTACCGTTAAGGGAAAAGGAGGCAAAGTAAGAATTGTTTTTCTCTCTGAAGAATCTAAAAAAGCTACCAAAAATTATTTTAATAAGCGAACCGATATTGATTTAGCTGCCTTCGTGCGCGTAAAAAAAACTAGCAAAAAAGACGATTTGAGGTTAACTCCCAGGTCAGTACAGAGAATCGTTCAAAAATGGGCAATCAGAGTTGGTATCACTAAACAAATCACTCCTCATACTCTTCGCCATGCTTTCGCAACCGATCTTTTAGCTGGAGGAGCAGATTTACGATCTGTTCAAGTGCTTTTGGGACACGCTAATGTTTCAACTACTCAAATATATACTCATGTTACCAACAAAGGATTAAAGGAAATCTATCAAAAATTCCACGACAAGAATAGAAAATAGGGTAAATTATTAAATCATACAGATATATCAAAAAAGGCGCATCTATGCGCTTTTTTGTTACCTCCAATTACCTCCAGATTAAAAGACATTACGGTCTGTGCATGTTTTTTAATAAATGCCTCGTGCAGAAATCGAACCTGAAACCATCTCGCCAAAGTTTTTCCTATCCGCCCACCAGGACTCGAACCTGGAACCAATTGCTTAAGAGGCAACTGCTCTACCAATTGAGCTATGAGCGGAAAATTTAGAACCGTGATCCCCCACCAATAGATCACTAATGTGATCAATTAGGCAGGCACGCCTAAATGGCGGAGCCTTTTGACAGGTATCCATTAATCTACGAGGTATATGCCCTCGGGAAGATTCGAACTTCCATCTCGTCCTTAGGAGAGACTTGCTCTATCCATTGAGCTACGAGGGCTTTATTGCTACGTATTGATGGAAGTATTTAGTTACTTTTTTCCAACTAATTTTTCAAATTCTTTTCTTTCTATTGTTTCTTTCTTAATCAAAACTTGCGCGATTTTTTTAAGAACCGCCTTGTTTTTTTTCAAAATCTCTTCGGCTTTTTTATAAGCATTTTTAACAAACCGGCTAATTTCGTCGTCAATGCTTGCTGCTATTTTTTCAGAATAATTACGATCTTCGTGAATCTCTCTTCCTAAGAAAATCATCTCCTCTCTTTTACCAAAAGTGACTGGTCCCATTTTTTCGCTCATACCATATTTTGTTACTAGTTCTCTCGCTAAGTTAGTAGCTCTTTGTAAGTCACTTGATGCTCCTGTTGTAATTTCATTAAAAACTAATCTTTCAGCTGTATAGCCACCAAGAAGGACAGATAGGTCGGTTAAAAACTCTGATTTACTATGAAAATGTTTGTCTTTTGTTGGTAATTTTAATGTATATCCTGCTGCCATGCCCCGAGAAATAATAGAAATCTTGTGAATAGGATCTGTGTTTAATGATCTTGCTGCAACTAAAGCATGTCCCGCTTCATGATAGGCAGAAATTTCTTTTTCCTTTTTTGAGAGTATCTTACTTTTTCTCTCCGGACCAAGTAATACTTTCTCGATGGATTCTAATATATGTTGTTGAGTGATTTTTTTACAATTCTTGCGAGCCGCTAAGATAGCGGCTTCATTAATAAGGTTTTCCAAGTCTGCTCCAGAAAATCCAGGCGTACGTTCCGCTACGGTCCTAAGATTTACCTTTTTGTCTAAGGGTTTGTTGCTAGCATGAATTTTTAGAACTTTTTCCCTATCTTTGATGTCAGCGTACTCAAGGATGACCCGTCTATCAAAACGACCCGGTCTTAAAAGGGCGGGATCTAAAATATCAGGTCGATTAGTCGCCGCTATAATAATAACATTAGTTTGATTGTTAAATCCATCCATCTCAACAAGAATCTGATTGAGTGTTTGTTCTCTTTCGTCATGACCTCCTCCTACTCCTGCTCCTCGATGACGACCGATAGCATCTAACTCATCTATAAACAAAATTGCCGGCGCTTGTTTCTTGGCAGTTTTAAATGTATCTCTCACTCTCGCGGCGCCAACGCCAACAAACATTTCAACAAATTCTGATCCTGAAATACTGAAAAATGGCACACCCGCTTCATTCGCAACCGCTCTGGCAATTAAAGTTTTGCCTGTTCCAGGAGGACCAACCAATAATACGCCACGAGGAATTTTTGCCCCCATATTAAGAAATTTTTTAGGATGTTTCAGAAAATCAACTATCTCTTTGAGTTCGCTCTTGGCCTCTGCTAATCCTCCGATATTTTCAAAACTTATCTTTTTCTTTCCCTGTTGAGAATGAAAAAGCTGTGCCTTTGTCTTGCCAAAAGAAAAAACTTGCGATTGTCCCTTTTTGGCCTGTTTAAACATAAGCCAAACAAAAATTCCTATCAAGAAAAATGGTAGAATAATTGGCAAAAAGGTTGTTGCAAAAATAATTAGACCGCTGGGATTTTTTTCACGAATATCAGTTTGTTGCAATTGTTTGTTGCTCACCCCAAAATTTTTAAGACTTGTAATTAGAGAAATATCAGTTTCTTTGAGCGCCTTTTTTTGCACATTATCTGCCATGGTGACAGTTAGTTCGTTTCCCTCAATAATAATGCCTTTTACTTTTTCATCAATGACCTGTCTTGCTACTTCACTTAAGGAAATTTCCTCAATCTTGGCAAAACGATCTTTATCTGTCAAGCTAAAAAGACTGGAAACAAGCAAAATTAAAATAAAAACAAGAAAAAAGTTTTTGAACCAATTTTTCATCTTATTATTAGCTATTATTTAGTTAGTTACTGCAGGCACAAGAGCCATTCGGTGGCGTAGCGTGTTCAACGAGAAAATTTTGAAGTTGTAATCCTTATTTTCTTCCAACAATAATTTATTTTCTTTTCTAGGTATCTTTGAAATTGGGACCAGCCCTTGAATTTTTTCGTCAAGCTTGACAAAGGCGCCATACGGATTGATTCTGATTACTCTTGCCTTCACTATATCTCCTCTTTTATACTTCTTGTCAATTTCTTTCCATGGATCCTTCTTGAGCGCCTTCAGAGAAAGAGAAACTTGATCATCTTTAAGGCCGATGATTTTAGCTTTAATTTCCTGTCCGACGTTGAGAATATCTCTTGGATCTTCAATTAGTTGCCAATCAATTTCTGAAATGTGAACTAGTCCTTCAAGATTGTTTCCAAATTTAACAAAAGCGCCATAATCAACAATTCCACATATTTTACCTTTAACCGTATCCCCAATTTTATATTCTTTTATCTTTTTCTTGATTTGTTGAACTTCGTCAGCACGTTCAGATAAAATAAGTTTTTTATCTTTTTTTTCTATATCAACAATCTTTACTTTTAGGTCTTGACTTACTAATTTGCGTAATTCTTTGAGAATTCTATCGCCATCGCCACCAAATTCAGGATAGTGCTTATGGGAAAGTTGCGAGGCAGGCAAAAACGCATCAATGCCCCTAACCCTAGTTAAGAGACCGCCCCTATTGGCACCGATAATTCTTACAACGATTTCTTCTTCTTTCTTCATTTTTTCGTCTATATAATCCCAGCTTTTCTCCTCGCCAGCACGTTTTAAGGAAAGCTCAATGTAACCATCTTCATTTTCTGAACGTAAGACTTTGGCAATAGCAACTTTTCCTTCTTCTATTTCTTTCATGTCTTGAGGCATATCAAAAAACTCACTCTTGTAGCAAATGCCAAGACCATAAGGGCCTAAATTAAAATAAATTATTTTGCGCCCTTTATTAAGCACTTCCGCTTCAATGGTTTCTCCCCTTTCTAGAAAAGAAAGGTTATCTTTTTTTGTCGATTTACCGTCTTTCTGACTAACGGTTTTTATCATAGTTTTACTCCTTTCAATTTGTTTTAAAGACTCCATTAAGATTTTTAATCTTTTTGGATTATTAAGATTATAAAAGAAATTTTTTATTTTTCAAGACTAAGTTAAAATTTAGTTCTATTTCTTGCTTTTTTTGAAAAATAAAATATAATTCTAGTTGTTAAGAATTTATTTTTTTACTAACTTAGTTAAAAATTTATTTGTTAGATATTTTTATGATTTTTCAGTGGAGAGGTTTATCATCGTTCGAAATTAGAAGTAAGAATATTCTTCTTCTTATTGATCCTTTGTCAAAATCTCAATATGAACTTAAGGCATTAACAGGTAAGGCAGATATTTGTCTTTTGAGTTCTGATTTTTTATCTTACGAAAAGAAGGTTTTAGAAAATTCTTCGCATATTTTTCAAAATCCCGGCGAATACGAAGCTCAAGATATTAATATTCAAATAAGTCCATCTCTCGGACTAGATAATGCAAAAAACAATATCTTCTCTATCAGATGGCAAGGAATAAAAATTGTTCATTTAGGCGCACTTAAACAAAAAAATTCAATCAATAAGGCATTAGAAAAAATTAATGGTACAGACATATTGATGATTCCTGTGGGCAACAACAAAGTAATGAACGCAAGAGATGCTGTTGAAGTGATTCATCGGATTGAACCCGGCATTGTTATTCCTATGTTTTATAAAGTTGAAAAGCACAAGAATGTTTTTGATTTAGACAGTGTCAAATATTTTGTTCAAGAAATGGGACAAGAAGCAGAAGAATTAGATAAACTTAAAATAGAAAATTCTTCCCTCAATAAAGACAAGACGAGGTTAATTGTTCTAAAAGCCTTATAATTTTCTCTTTAATAAATTTCCATAATGTAAGATGCTTATTCTCCATGGTTTTAATAAAAGAAGGTCCCCGTAGCTCAACTGGATAGAGCAACAGCCTTCTAAGCTGTAGGTTCGAGGTTCGAATCCTCGTGGGGACGAAAGAATCCTTGGGTTCGGTTACTTATCAAAACATTCTAACGGGCAGCTAGCTCAGTTGGCTAGAGCGTCTCAGTGACATTGAGAAGGTCGCAGGTTCAAGTCCTGTGCTGCCCATATAAAATAATTTGGAGCCATAGCTCAAGGGTAGAGCACTATTCTTATAAATTTAAAATGGGTTTGGGGGCAATAGCTCAGCTGGTTAGAGCACGATCCTTATAAGGTCGGGGTCGATGGTTCAAATCCATCTTGCCCCATTGTTAAATTTTTGCCGGAGACAAATAAAGTAGCGGTTGAAGGTTCGATTCCTTCTGGCTCCAATCTATTTTACATATATATCAGCGAAACTGAATAAGATTGAGGTTTCCTGGTTCAAGTCCAGGTGCGCCCATTATATTAAGTATAACAATATTGTGTTAAGTAAATTTTTTTTAATTAAAAAAGAAAATCAAGGCGAAAGAGTAGATATATTCTTGAAAAATCACTTTCCTGAATTATCCAGAAACTGGCTTCAAAAATTAATAAAACAGGGATTGGTTAATATAAATAACGAAAAAATCAAGTCAAGATATCATCTAAAAGAAAAAGACAGGCTAAGAATTAGCTTAAAAGAAAGAAAAGAGGTTAAAATTTCACCTAATCCTGACGTGGAACTTGAAATTATTTTTGAGAATGAAAATTTCTTGGTTTTAAATAAAGCAGTCGGCATTCTTGTTCATCCCGCCAAAAAGCCAACCAATAAAACAATAGCTAATGGATTACTTGCCTATTTTCCTCAAATAAAGAATGTAGGCGAAAATTCTTTAAGGCCAGGCATTGTCCATCGGTTAGATAGAGATACTTCCGGATTGCTTTTAGTAGCTAAGAAGCAAGAAACCTTTCTTGAATTGAAGGATTTATTTAAAGAAAGAAAGATAAGAAAAAATTATCAAGCTCTTGTCTTTGGACAAATTAAGACAAATAAGGATAAATTGGAAAGTTATATTATACGATCCCATAAGTCGCCCCAGAAAAGAACCAGCGTACCAAGACTTAAAAAAAACATGAAGGGGAAGAAAGCTATCACATACTATAATGTGGAAAAGAGATTAGAAGATAACGATCATAATCAATATTGTCTGTTGAAACTTGAACTTAAAACAGGTCGAACCCATCAATTGAGATCCCAGCTTTTTTCCATAAACCATCCTATTGTCGGTGATCCGCTTTATAAAACAAAAGAACAAAAATGCAAAAACATCAAAAGAATGTTCTTGTATGCGCAAGAGCTTGCATTTATGTATAAAAACCATTATTATCAATTTACCTTGCCTTTACCAAAAGATTTAAAAGAATTTTTGTCTAAATTAAATTAATGTCAGATATTTTAACGAATTTTTTATCATCTCAAAAAAGAACAGATTTGTTCCATTTCAAGATAGGTGATGTTATAAAGGTTTATCAAGAAATTGAAGAAAACGGAAAGAAAAGAATCCAGCCGTTTGAAGGATTAGTTATCGCTAAGCGACACGGTACTGAATTAGGGGCAACATTTGTTGTGAGAAGAAAAATTTCAGGAGTCGGAATAGAAAAAACTTTTCCTATTCATTCTCCGACTATTAAAAAAATTGAAATCACCAAAAGAGCAAAAAGTGTTTCTAAAGCTAAGCTTTATTGGACGCGAGATAAGACTGATAAAGAAATTCAAAAACGGTTAAGATTGGAACAATTCAAACAAAAAATCCCTGCTAAATCAGTTAATAACAAAAAGAGTAAAGATAAAAAAGAAAAGATAAAAACGACAAAAGATAAAAATACAGAAAATAATCAATAACCATAATGACGCAAGATATTTGATGATTACATTTTGTATCTTTGAAAAATATGCCCAGGTGGTGGAATTGGTATACACACAAGCTTGAGGTGCTTGGCTTTTCGGAGCATGCAGGTTCAAGTCCTGTCCTGGGCAAAAAAAGAATAAAGATAATTTGTGTCAGTAATGTAATAAATTATGGCTAAAAATAAACCTCATTTATCCATCACTTTGGGAGGAATAATTTTACTTCTTGTGGCCTTTATTGTTTTTCAAAACTTTTCTGCTCTTGGCGGAATGATTTCTTCTTCTCCAACTGTTGCAGAAGATATTATTTCTCAAAAAGTTATTGAAGTAATTGGCAAAGATATTGGCGACGAAAAGGGCGTATCAATCGAAAGTATTGAAAAAGAAGGGTCTCTTTACAAAATCAGCCTGAGTGTTCTAGATCAAGATTATGAATCTTATACTACCTTAGATGGCAAATATCTTTTCCCACAAAAAATCAATCTAGATCCGCTCAAATCTAAAGAAATCACTAAAACTAAAAAACCCAGCGTCAATCTTTTCGTTATGGCCTACTGTCCTTTTGGAAACCAAGCGGAAGAATTATTCGCGCCCGTTAATAATCTTCTTAAAGATAAAATCAATACTGAACTTCATTATATAATTTATGACCACCG
>CAYPPP010000010.1:0-19392 GCA_964412645.1 uncultured Candidatus Saccharibacteria bacterium | reverse complement strand
CTCCGGGAATAAAAACTGCGCAAATTTGTTTAGCAAATATAAAGATAATAATTCCCACTATTGTTAAAATAATAAAACTAACCAGAGAGCTCAGTTTTGCTATTTTTTCTGCTCTTTTTATTTTTCCTGCACCAATATTTTGACCAACTAATGTTGAAGTAGCCATTGATAGTCCTAACGCAGGAATAATAACAAAACTTAATATCCTACTTCCGATACCATAAGCAGCCAAGGTAATTGTTCCAAAGGTCGCAATTAAAAATGTCATGATGGTCATTCCCAGAGCTCTCGTTGACTGTTCAATAGAAACGGGAAATCCGAGTTTAAATATTTTTTTGATAAGAGAAATATCGGGTTTTAAGTTTTTAAAATGCAACTGGATGTGGTGTTTCTTTTTAAATAATATTACTATGCCAATTATTGCCGCTAATCCTTGTGTGCCTATTGTAGCAACGGCAGCTCCCGCTACACCAAAAGCAGGAATAAAACCGCGACCAAAAATAAACAAAGGGTCAAGAATGAGATTCAAAAGAACTGTTCCTAAAACAATAAACATGGGGGTCTTAACATCTCCAACGCCACGCATTAAAGACTGAAAAGCCATATAAGTAAACATAAAAATTACACCAATAAAAGAAATTTTCATATACGAAACCGCGTCTGAAAAAACACTTGATTCGATACCCATTAATTTAATAGAAAAAGGAGATAAAAAATAACCGATAGTAGCAAGAACTATAGAAACGATAATAACCATTAATAATGTTTGGCCTGCAATATGATTTACTGCTTTGTCGTTCTTTTTTCCTTTGTATTGAGCAACTAAAATTGTTCCTGCCATCGCTAGGCCACCTCCTAAGGAAATAATTAAAAAAATAATAGGAAAGCTAATGGAAACAGCAGCTACTGCAACAGTTCCAAGTCTTCCGACCCAAAAAGTATCAGTGAGTTGATAGGCGGTTTGCAAAACATTCGCAAAAACAATGGGCAACGATAGTGCCATTAATGATTTCAGAATAGATCCTTCGGTTAAATTATTTCTTTTTTTCATAATGCGTAAACTAATTAATCCAGGTTCGCAAGGTCTTATGGTTGTTTTTATAAGAAAAAGTGCCAACCAAAAGAAGGCATTTAAACTAAATAAAAAAATCGAATAAAGTTATCAGATTAGTTTGGTTTTCCTTGTTAAATGCAAAAAGTATGTTTCGGTTTCTTATAATACAATCTTTGTTAAACCTAAGAATACGAAAAATCCAAAGATATTAGTTGCAGTTGTTATAAAAATTCTCTTCTTTGGAGAAAATGTTGTTCTGTAAATTAAGTTGTTTTTCTCTTTCTTTTTTGTCATTTTGTCACAGTAAGATTTATTTTTTTCTAATTTTAGTCTTTTTCAGAAACAAAAACAATACATTTCTAAAAAAATGGTTTTGGTGTAATAGAGCAAAATTAGACCGTCAAATAGATTAATTCACCAATAAGACTTTGCAATTTGAAGTATTTCTTACGATTGCATCTAACATCGGCATTTAAAAAATTTGCCGAAGGCGATTTGAGAGAAGAACAGATTCCGCTTAACAAAAATAGCCGAAAGCGGTTGTCTCGAATCGTTAAATTCCTGTTATGCTCTTTGATTGTTATAGTGTAGCTAAAATTCATCCAAAGATTTTTTGAAAACGCTAGATACTATTTAGATTTCTCAGCAACTTTAGCAATCCATATTGTAGCAATAACTGCAAGTATGGTAACAATTATTGCATAGACCCAAGGCCCACCTGACGAAAGTGAACATAGCGATCCTGCACCCTCGCTTCCGCAGGGACCTTTAAATAGTGCTTTAATTGCATCATTCCAGGCTAAAGCAGCTACCAAACCAAAAGCTGCTGTTATTAAAGCTGCTATTTTTTCTATAATTTCAGATTTCATAATTTCACCTCCTAACCGTTGAATATAGAAAGACGACTATTTAAATTTACTTATTGATGTTTTTAAATATTAAGCACAGCGTCAGGATTACGAAAAATTTTCGGAGTGAAACGGAGCAAATTTGGAAAAATACTGAACTGAGGTATTTTCTTTTAAGTCCTGTTGGGCGAAGATAAACGGAACGAAGTAGAGTGAGAACGCAGCGTGGCACAGAACATAACGGAGTGAGCTTTTATCGATAGCGTCACAGAAGCGGTTTAATTTTATCGAGAATTAAATCAAATTTAGTATATCCTGCTTTCTCATTAAAATGACCTGCGTTTTTGACAAGAATTAAATCAACACCTAAATTTTTTGCAAATTGATTAGCTTTTTCTAATGGAACATAAGGATCATTATCAGAATGGAACACAAAAAATTTTGGACAATTTTGTTTAATTTTTTGCCAATAAAAGTTTTTTTCAACAAAGGATTTATTGATATTATCAAAATCAGAATTTCTTAACAAACCTATAAATCCAGAAACAAAAAAAGCTGCTTTAATTGGCTTATCCAAATTTTCAAGAATATTCAACAAAAATGCAGGTCCTAAACTATGACCAATAATAATAGAGTTTTCGCTCAAGTATTGCTTATAATCCTCAAAAACTTTAAGCCAATTTTGAAGCGATTGATTTTCAGGAGTGGGAAATTTAGGAACGAAAACTCTGCAATTTAATTTTTCAAGTTTAGATTTAAGCCAAGGAAACCAATTTTCTTCGGGGTTTCCGTATGCTCCATGAATAATAAATATGTTAGTCATAGTTAATATAAAATTAAAGTAGGATTAAATAACTTTCGTTAAGCCACCGCCAAAAATTGCGCATAACGTCAGGGATTATACGAAGTTTTTCTGGAACGCAGTAGAGCAAAATGCAACAAGCAAACCGCATATACCGTGTTAGATGAGCGAAACGGAGCGACAGTATAACGCAGACAACCTAAATATATTTTAAGAACCAAATTACTTTTTTATTTTAATATATTTATTTTTTGTTTTTCTTTATTCAAAATTATAACCTCATTAGAACGTGTATCACATTTAGGAGATAAAAAAGAAAAATTTAATATTTCAGATAAAATTGCACGCAAACAGCCTTCGTGTGTCACAATCAAAATAGGTGTGGATTTATCTACTTTATTTACAAAATTTAAAACCCTCTCTTTCATTTGATTGAAGCTTTCACCGTTGGGTAAAACAAAATAAGGGTCTGATATATTAAAAGTGTCAGATATAAGTTTTCCCTTTTTTCCATTGTAGTCTCCATAATTTCGTTCCCTCAGTTCTGTTCGCGGGGAAATTTTTACATTCAAATATTTATTTATTAATTTGCTTGTTTGAATACATCTACCAAGATCACTAGAATAAATTTTAACAATATCTTTGTTTTTCAATAATTCGCCCAGTTTTTTTGCGGTTTTAATTCCTTGTTCTGTGAGTGAAGAATCGTCGTGTCCTTGGGTCAATCCTTTTTTATTATATTCAGTTTCTGGGTGCCTAACAACGTAAATTACCATTTTATTCTCAAATTACTTTTTATTTTTTCAGTTAAAGAAAAATCTGTTAATTTATCAGGTTTATGTTGAAAAACATCAAAACCCTTTTCGTTATATCTTGGAATAAGATGCCAATGAACTTGATTTGCTTCATCCATATAAATTAAGTACACTTTTTTTACTTTCAAAGTTTTTAATAATGCATTCCTAACCTTATCAACTTTATCCATTAGAAATTCATAATCTTTTTTTGAAAGTAAATGCAAGTCGGAAACAGATTTTTTCCATACTATAACTGTATGACCTTTAACAATAGGATAGTTTGCCAAGCAAGCATATAATTTTGAATCATCATAAATTATTGCTTGATTAAAGGGTTTTGGTAATTTGGTTCTCATGTTAATTAAATAATTATTAATCTATATAAATTTTGGGTTGCCGAGTAATATTGCACATAATGTGTTGTGGATGATATGAAGTTTTTCTGGAACGCAGTAGAGCAAAATATGGGAGAGCAAAATGCAATAAGCGAACCGCATATACTGTGTTCGGAGCGACAGCGTAGAAAGTCCATTTTTGCTCGTTTATCATTCACAGATGCCCGTTTCTTATTGTAAAATCTTTTCTACTAATTCAGGAAACTCCTCTGTTCCCATATCACCTTGAGTATAATGCCCTCGACCTTTTAGTTCGGCAATCTCTCCACCAAGTGCATTATGAAAAATTTTTTAAACTTTCTTTTCCTTCAGGGCTTTCGTCGTCTGCGGTAAACATAAATATTTTTGTTACTCTATTTGAGATAGTTTTATCAATATCATAAATATAAAATTTTTCTCTAAAACTCCTTATCATTTACTTTCTCCTTTTATTTCGTTGAGAGATATATCTGGTTCAATATAAATTGACTCTTCAATGTGTCCAGACATTTTAGGATTGTTTATTGGCGCCATCCTCGCGAAGGCAAGAAATTTAGTGAGATCGTAATCATTTACAATTAATGAGAAAAGTTGTATTCTAGCTTCTTTATCACCAACATATGCTTTATACATTATCTCTTCATATTCGGGATGATCTTGTAAAAAAGAATTTAAAAACTCCCTTTGTTTTGGATACGTGGAAGGATTCGAGGTGCTTCTTTCTGTCAGGGCTTCGTTTACTCCGCGGAAAAGAAGTCCTTGATACCAATGAGTTAATCCATCGCCTTGGGAATGGGCATATTCATGTTCGAGACTATCGGCTTGCCTGTAATCACGGTTAAATACAGCCGTAAAATCGTCATTTCTAGAAATACACAATGATGTATAGCCAACTTCGTCATACATTTGTTGGGCAGATTTATTTAACACAACAACATTAAAAGGTTTTTCTGACTTTGAATCGGCAATCCCGAGCTTGTTTCTAACAGAGCTTAATTTGCTCCCATCACTCCAATCGCCTAAAATTTTTGATACTTCTTCTGTTTGTTCTCTGTCTTTATTTTCGTCAATATATTTTATTAACGTTTTAGTATACTCAGAATGTGAGTTTGCTTCAGTGGTTTCAGGGTCAAATTGTACGCCCCTTGACACACCACGATTTGATAAAACTCTAACCTTATTACTAAAAGTACCATATTTTTTGTTCTCTTTTACTCCGGTGGCAACTAATTTAAGAATGTCCAATAAGGCCTTCTTTTCTTTAATAGAGTCTGTGAACAACCACGAGTCAGAAATTGCAAGTGCAAATAAGTTACATTCTGGTGTTGATGTAAACAACGGATCTACTTCGTACCCACTTAATAATCTCGTAGCACCCTTGATTACATCTTCTTTGGGAGAAGTAAATGCTGTATCACCTATCAAATAGGTTTCAACGGCCAAACGAAGACCATTCTCATAACTTGGCAAGTTTTCGTCCCCCTCTGTTTTTTTATAGTCTAGTCCAGGATTTTCAAATTGTTCAGGTGCTGGTTTTTTCATAATCGTTTTTGTTAAATTATAAATTGTTTTCGGGGTAATGGCGGAGAAAACACCTTGTTTCTTCTCTATAAATAATTAAAAAACAAATTCATTTCTTGTTTTAAAAGTTTATAAAAACATCCTTATTATAAGAAAAATATGTTTTGAATTGCGTATAACATCAGGATTATGAGAACTTTTGCTTGCAAAAGTTGGGTAGAGACTGCAAGTCGGAACCTCATAATCCTTGTTATGTGACCCGAACGGAATGAAGTGGAACGAGAGCGCAACGTAGCACGAAACATAGCAGAGTGAGTTGAGAATTAGTCCGTTCTAGTGCGTAAGCACCTTAAAATAAAAGAATAAAAGGGCAAAATTAATGTTCCAAGTGATTTAGAAACCAATCAGTACTTAAATTTACAATAGTATCCAGGTAATCATAAAATCTATGGTCAGCTTTATTAATAAGTTCTAACTTAGAATCTTTTGGTAATAATTTTATTGCTTCCTCTGAATCTGTATATGGAACATTGCCGTCTTGTTTTCCATGGATTATCAAAATGGGGCAGTCAATGTTTTTTAATAGGTCTTTTTGGTTTACAATTTCTCTATCTGCAAGCATTTGCTTATCAATTAAAATTGTTTTACGAACTCCTTTATCTATGGTTTTAGTTATGTAACCTTTTTCATCAAACTCCTGCAATTGTTCTTCAGAGTATCTTTTATCCCATGAATATATAATTTTGTTAGTGACGGGAGCACATAAAACCATAGTGATAATTTCAGGAGTAAAACATTTTATAGAAATTAAACCTCCAAGACTACGACCAAAAAGACCTATGTTTCGATAACCTTTTGATTTTACAAATTTAATTGCTGATTTTAAATCATCAACTTGTTTATTAACCGCTAAAGTGTCGTCATCACTTTCACCACAACCACTAAAGTCAAAAGTTAAAACATTATAACCTGATTGATTGAATGATTCTGCAATTTTATCAAATCTGCCCCATTCTGATTTATCTCCAGTAAATCCGTGTGACATAATAATTATAGATTCTGATTCAGAAGCATAAAAATGACCTACTAATGATTGGTTTCTTGAATTTTTAAATATGATTTTTTCCATAATAAATTCAAATAGCTTAGAATATATAAAGTTTAAGTTGATTTTGCCCCTTCCAAATTTCTAAGGACTAATTCTCAATTTCGTTTAATGTTAGGGGTATACGAAGTTTTTCTGGAACTTAGTGGAGCAAAATATGAGAGAGCAATGCAACAAGCGGAACCGAATATGCCGTGTTAGCTGGTGTGCCACCGGTTAATATTCATTAACTAAGTTTAGTAGCTTTTGAAGAATTTCTAATAAATTTGATTTTAGCATTTTGTCTGTTGCTGGGTATTGTCCATTTTCCATACACTCTAAATTCGAGTGTGCCACAAAAGTATTTCGTAGTTTAATTATATATTTGATAATCGATTCTTGTTTTAAAATCAAATAATCTGAATTATCTGGACAAAAATTACCAAATGAAGCAACTTGATTATTGTTATCAAATAAACCCGCCACTCTCACAATAAGGTAGTCTTGTGTCATTCTATGGAGTGCACCGATACGATTAACGTCTACATCAAAAGAATCTGAATTTAGTGTGGGTAGAAGTTCAGAATTTAATCTTTTTAATTCTTCAAATGCTACTTGGCAATTTTGTAGAATGTAAATTATAGTTCCTTTTATAGTTTTATTGAGATGGCATTTCATTTAACTGATTATTGTGCGAATTGAATGTATGATATCGACTTTTTGTTGTATGTTATAAGAACTCTTGTTAATCTTGATATATAAATAATGATTTAAATAGAACAGATACACGCTATATATTTATAGTCCGAAAAACCGTTAAACACACATACTCTATATAAAAGAGTATATCACTTTTTCCAAGAAGAAAAAATTTAAAAATCCGCTATAATTATTAGTAATTGTTTATTAACTTTATGTTAATTGATACTCACGCCCATTTAAATTTCAACGCTTTTAAGGATGACGCTAATAAAATCATTGACCAATGTTTTAAAAATAATATCTGGATGATTAATGTTGGGACTCAATATTTAACTAGCGAGCGCGCTGTTCAGATTGCCCAAAAATATCCCGAAGGAGTTTATGCGGCTATCGGTCTTCATCCTATTCATGCCATTGCTCATCAAGTTGACGTTAATGAAGTCAGTCCATCTTTTAAATCTCGTCCTGAAGAATTTGATATTGATAAATATCGCGAGTTGGCAAAAAGCAAAAAGGTTGTCGCTATTGGCGAAATTGGTCTTGATTATTCTTATACAAAGACAGGTAAAGACAAAAGGGCTCAAAAAAAAGCTTTCATAGCGCAGATTCGTCTTGCTCAAGAGTTAAGCTTGCCTTTTATTATTCATTGCCGTGATGCTTGGCAAGATGTTATTGAAATTCTTGAGCAATATTATGGAAAAACACAGGCAATTAATAATCAAAAGTTAAATGGAGTCGCCCACTTTTTTTCAGGAACAATAGAAGATGGTAAAAAGCTTCTTGATATGGGTTTTCTTGTCTCTTTTACTGGCGTCATTACATTTACTAAAGATTACAATAAAGTTATTAAGGAAATTCCCTTAGAAAAAATAATGATTGAAACAGATTGTCCTTATGTCACTCCCGTACCCTTCAGGGGAAAAAGAAATTTACCACTCTATGTTGAATATGTGGCCAGAAAAATTGCTGAAATTAAAAATGTAAGCTTTGAAAAAATCGCAGAAATTACCACAAGAAATGCTAAAAATTTATTTAGGATTTAAACAATATATAATCAATCTATGCAAAAATGATATTTATGATTTACTCGCCTTCTTGCACAAAGAAGGTTTTTAGGTGTAGAATGAGGATGAATTATCAAGGAGTTTTACACAGATTATCAACAAACAATGACTTCGACTACAAGCTTATCAAGAGCGGCAAGCTATCTGTGGATAAAAGCTGTGTTTGAGCGCAATCGTGATAAAATAAATTAGAAATGTGTTCTTAATCCTTTTTTTATGACTATTGAGGAACTTTGGCAGGCCGCTGTCGGTGAAATAGAATTATCAGTTTCTAAGGCTAATTTTATTACTTGGATTAAAAATGCTAAGTTGATCGACAGAAAAGAGGGTCATTGTACTTTAGAGGTTCCTAATCAATTTACAAAAGAGTGGTTAAAAAATAAATGTAATACCTTAATTCTTCGCGCACTAAGAAATGTTTCCCCCGATGTAAAGAAAGTTCTTTATGTGGTTGCCGAAAGACACCCCAATTCCCAAGTAATCGCAGTAAACAGGTTCGTCCCTGAACCACAATTAGGACTTCTGAACAACAAGATTGACGAAAATACCAACCTTAATCCAAAGTATAGTTTTGATAATTTTATTGTCGGATCATTCAATGAATTAGCTCATGCTGCCGCTTTATCTCTGTCCGACGTTAATAATCTTGGTAAAGACTATAATCCCTATTTTGTTTATGGAGGGGTCGGGCTTGGTAAAACTCACCTAATTCAATCTATCGGCAATGCTCTGGTTAAAAAATATAACGGAAATATTAAGGTAAAATATGTTTCTTCAGAATCTTTCACTAGTGAACTTGTTAGGGCTATCCAGTCTCGAAAAATGGAAGAATTTAAGAATAAATACCGCAAAATTGATGTTCTTATTGTTGACGATGTTCAGTTTCTTGCTGGTAAAGAAAAAACTCAGATTGAATTTTTTCACACATTTAACGCTCTTTATGAAGTTAATAAACAAATTATTATCAGCTCTGATCGTCCTCCAAAGGCCATTCCTACTCTTGAAGAAAGATTGTGTTCCCGTTTTGAGGGTGGGATGACGGTTGATGTTTCTTATCCAGATCTTGAATCGCGCATGGCTATTCTCAAATCAAAATTAGATAATTTTGAGATTACTTTACCTGATGAGGCAATTAATTTTATAGCAAGCAAAATACAAAAGAATGTTAGAGAGCTTGAGGGATCGTTGAATAAAATTATTGCTTATTATAGGACCAATAATACTACTCCAGATATAGAAAAAATTAAGGAACTTATTAGAAGTTTAGTTGTAAGACCGCCAAAACATATTTCTCCAAGTAAAATCCTTGAAACTGTTGCTGAGTTTTATGAGGTAGATTTGAAAGATGTTATAGAGGGAGGACGGAAAAAAGAACTTGTCAAGCCTCGCCAAATTGCTATGTACTTCTTGCGCGAGGAGCTTAAGGAATCTTATCCTTCAATTGGAAAGAAACTTGGCGGACGAGATCACACAACTGTTATCCATGCCTGCAACAAAATTGAAAGAACTAAACAATTAGATGAAAATCTCGGAATGGAGTTAAACTTAATCCAGGAAAGACTTTACAATACTTAAAAGTTGTATTTTCTGTCAAAAAACTAGTTTGAGAAACCTTAATAAGTGGAAAAGTTAGGAAAAAAAAGTGGATATAGTTAAGAGAAATATGGTGATAACTGTGGGAAAAGAAAGGTTAAGAATAAGTGGTCAAATATTATTCCTAGTTTTTCCATAACTTATCAACTCTTGGCATTATACAAAAAATAGATAAAAGACTTGTCGGCGTTGAAGAAAAAAAAGTTTTCCCCAAGAATTTTCTACTTAATAATAATAAATATTAATAATAATAAATATTAAAATAAGTAAAAATAAATATAAATCTTATGAAAGTTATTTGTCTTCAAGAAAAATTTAAAAAAGCAATTAATATAGTGGAAAGAATTACAGGAAAGAATGTAAATCTTCCAATTTTAAGCAATATTCTAATAGAAACCGATAAAGGACGCCTTAAAATTTCAGCAACAGATTTAGAAATTGGATTAAATGTTTGGATTTCAGCTAAAGTGGAAACAGCAGGAAAAGTCACCGTACCTGTTAGTATATTGAGTAATTTTATTTCTTCATTACCCCAAGATAAAGTTTATATAGAAACGAACAAAAACGATTTGTTAATTAAATGCGGAAGTTTTAATGCTACAATAAAAGGGTTGCATACAGATGATTTTCCTATAATTCCTGAATTAAACGATCAACCATTTCTGACGCTTAAAGCTAAGGATATCCATAAAGCTATTTCTCAAGTTCACATAGCGGCATCTTTTTCTGATACACGACCTGAAATTGCTGGCGTGTTTTTCAGATTCAATCCAAATGGAAGTCTAAAATTGGCAGCAACTGACAGTTTTCGCTTGGCGGAGAAAACGTTAAAAAATGTCATTCAAATAACACAAGAATCGTCTTTAATAATTCCCCTCAAGACGATTATTGAATTAGCTAGAATCCTGAGTGAAAAAGATGTGGATGTTAAATTAATAATCAAAGAAAATCAAATTCTTTTTGATCTGGGAGATATTCATGTAGTTTCTCGCTTAATAGAGGGTCATTTTCCTGATTACGAGAGAATTATTCCACAAGAATTTAAAAGTGAAGTTGTGATTGAAAAAAATAAATTAATTGAAGCTATTCGAATAGCTAGTTTCTTCGTAGCTAAAGCCAATGATGTTTCTTTTAACTTCAGCGCTAAAAATGGTTTAGAAATTGAATCTGCTTCGCAAGAACTAGGCAGTCATCATTCTACAATTAAAGCTGAAGTTAAGGGCGATGATGTGAGGCTAGTTTTTAATTATAAATATATTATTGATGGTTTAAATAGCATTGATAAGACTAAAGTAATTTTTCAACTTAACGGCAAAGAAAAACCACTACTAATAAAAGGAGTTGGTGATGCAAGCTATATTTATATAGCGATGCCTGTTCGTGATACAGATTAAAACATATGGCCTTTAGAAATATTGGAGACGTTATTGCGCGTACCAAAAAAACAGACAAGTTTAAAAGAGGCCTTGAAAGAGCAAGTGTTTTTGATATAGCGCGTAAAGTTATTGAAAAACTAATTGGTTTCGATAAGCATGTCTTTGACCAAGAATTGAATTTTGAATTTAGGGGAAGTATTTTAACAATTAAGTGTTCTAATAACTATTTAGCTCAAGAACTTAGGTTTTATCAAGAAGAGATAAAAAAAAGAACTAATCAAAGAACAGATAGTTTTTTTATTAGAGAAATCAGAATTAAGGTTGGAAAGTATTAGATTGATATAGGCAATATACATAAAAAAGGAGCGGATAGCTGCTCTTTTTTATTTCTTACTTTGTATTTCGTAATTCATAATTCCCAAAACTGACCAAAATAACAATATTCCTTGATTAATTGTAAAGAAGTAATGATCAAATAAGCCAATAGACAAAAACGTGAAACATAAAACATAAAACATAAAATGTTTCAAATTATAAGTTTTGATTTTTAAGGAATTAGCTTGCAACAAAAAAATAAGAAATAAAACAAAGACAAGAAATCCTAAAATACCAACCTCACTTGTTATTAATAAGTAAATATTATGTACCGGTTGATACTCCCAATCTTCTAAATCAGGGTAAGCTTCTTTAAGTTTGAGGGTAAAATTTCCCAAACCTACTCCTAAAAAGGGAGATTTTTTTATTATTTGATAAGAAGCTTTGTTGTAAAACATTCTTAAAGATACGGCTTGTTCTTCCCTTTGAATATTAAAGCGGTTCGTTAAATAAGGTAAAAAAATTAAAGAAAAAGTCGCAAGAGATGCAAATAAAACTAAAATTGGTTTTAAAATTTTCTTATCTTTTGTTTTTAAATAATTATGTGCAAAGAAAATTATTAGCCATGCTAAGCCAAAGAATAAAGTAGTCCTAGAGAAGGTTAGGATCAATCCTAAGCTAATTATAGGCAAAGAAAAGAGATAAACCCTTCTATCTTTTAAAGATAGGTATATGGCGCTGTAAAGAGCTAATAAAAGAAAACAAGCTAAAATATTTGGATGAGCAAGGGTTCCATAACCTCTTGTCAGTTTGCTTGCTAAGAAATCTATTTTAGCTATGCCTGCCAAATCAGAAGCTAAAACACTTTCTCCTAGATATTTCAAACCCAGACTAGACTGGAAAATATATTGTCCCAAAGCAATTAATGATTGAATCAATCCTCCCAATGTAAAGATTTTTAATACATTTAGGAATATTTTTTTTGTTAAATTTAACCTTAAATATAAAAATAATCCAATTGCGAGTGAAATTTTAACTAGAAAATATAAACTTATTATCGGATTCTGGCTTGAAACTAGAGATAAAAACAGAAAGACAATAAAAAGGATTAAAAAATAACCCCATAAAGGATTTTTTTTTAATTTAATTTGTTTTGTTTTAATTAACCTTATTAACCATAAAAACAGAATAGAAATAATTAAAATATCGGAAAGATATAGAAAAAGAGCATTAAATTCAGTTAAATGCTCTGTTTTTATAGGGTTTGCAATAAAATTTTTAATATTAAAGGGTAGGAAGAAGAGAAAGATATAAAGAAAAATTTTTTCTATTTTTTTCATTTTAAGAGATAGAAGAATTCGTATAAAATACCCAAAACAAAAACAATTATCATGCTCCATTTAATAATTTTAGGAAATTTAATACTATAAGCAGGATTTTTATTATCACCCTTTTTCTTGGCCTGTTGATAAATTAAGATGATTAAAATACCGTTAACTCCTCCCATGATTGCTCCAACAACACCAATAACATTAATAAAATTTCTAAAACCAGCAATAAAAAGAATTAGTGGAGCTATAGTAATAATTAACCACGAAAACATTTTAGGCACGCGATAATCATACCAAACAATCTTCATTAAAGTTACTCCTATAGTTACAAAGGAGGTTATAACGGCCACTAAGCCAAAAAGAGACCCAACGATAATTATATTTTTTCCTAAAAAATCTTGAAGGCCCATAATAGCTGATTCGCTGATATTATTACCGGCAATTCCCATTACGGCTACAATAAAAAGAATATAAAGAAAATGAGGCAAGAGCGTGCCAATTCCTATAATTTTTTTATAATGTTTGCTGTTTTTTTTCTTTAAATATTCTATTGTCTCAGGAATAGCAATAACGCCAGAAAGCGAAAACAAAATAACACCATAGGTCAAAAAAGTATTTGATAGGTTTATTTTACTAAAATTATTTAACTGAATATGAGGCAACGCTGAAAAGAAAATAAGTAAAATTACTAAAACTAAAAAAACACTCATCAAGAACTCAAAACTAGCAATAGCGGTACTATCCTTTAGGATAATTAGCGATCCCACAACAAGAAAAATAATAATATAAATAATTAAATTCTCACTAAATAAACTTCCTGAAAGAAATTGAAGAAATTTGCCTCCTACAATCAGATATGCTAATTGAGATCCCAAGAGTCCGAAGAGAGCAGACAAAGTTGCAATAGATTTTCCCTTGTTACCCAAATATTTTTTAGCATAACCAACTAGTCTTTGTTTTCGTTTAGTCCTGAGTACAATTTCACCATAAAGATAGTGTAAATAGAGAACTGTTCCAGACAATAAAATAAAAAGGGGAATTCCAGCCAAAAACCCCATCCTGGAAATTGCATAAGGTAAACCAAAAATACCGACACCAACAATAGTGCCAATAATGATTGAAACAGCATTAAAAGATATTTTGAGATTTTTTAACATTCTTACTTTTTTATTTATACTAAAACCCAAACTACCATTTAGACGAGCTATTCATAGAATACCTCAAACAGAAAAAACAATAATTTTTTAATAAATTATTGTTTGGGCATTTCGAATTCCTTTTCTTTATCAATTAAAGGCAAAAGCTTCTCAATTAATTTTTTGGGATCACTATCGTAAACAATTTTTCCCGGTCCTCGACGAGCCGTTTTAATAATATCGCGGATTAACTCAACTGTTCCATCTTTTCCTTCCAAATCAAGAATTCCGATTGGCTTATCGTCTTCAAAGGCAATAGTAAATTCATTGAGTGTTCCCATTCGTCCACAAGTAATAATGACGGCGTCAGCTGACCTAGTAAGGAATAAATTTCTTCCGGAGTAATTAAAGCCCGTATAAATAATTAGATCAAAATAATCAATGGGTAGATGATATTTCTTAACATGAGCAATCTCACTTGCTGCAGGAGAAATACCGATACTCACTCCGCCTGCCATCTTAGCTCCCTTGGCAGCCCAATAAGGCATGCCTGTCGTAGCGCCAGTAACAATAATACCATTATGCCAGACAATCTCTTGGCCTAATTTTTCTGCCATTTGAAGGGCATTTTCAGGACAATGACTGGTCTCAGCTGCTCCAGAAACGCAAATCTTATACTTTAAAAAATGTTCTTTTTCTTTGGTCATAGAATTGAGATTAAAAATTAATTATTGTGTTTATATTGCAATATTTTAAATCAATGTGGTAATCAAATATCCTAAAATCGTCATTAAAATTAAGGGAGGAAGACCAGGCATCGGTTTTTTATTTTTTTGAAAAACAAAGATAAGGTGTAATAGAAAAAGGCCAAGAAAAGAAAAAAGAGATACTATTAAAGCATCTATTAAACTTTCTTTTACTACGGAAATGGCAAGAATCATTGGTAGAACGACATCTCCTCCTCCAAGAAAATAATATGCTGATTTTTTCCCAAACTTAAGAATGGGTTTATCTTTTAAAAAATCTTTATTTCTTTTGGGCAGAATTAAACCGAAAAAAACGCCTTGTTTTGCCGGAATTTGTGCCATTTTTACCATATGCTTTGTAAAATAAACAGCGACAATATCGTAAAAAGCTAAAATTCCCAAAATAACAACAATAGAAATTGGATCAAAACTAGCTGCTAGTGTTGCGCCAATGCCCGCTAGAGAACATGAAAAAAGAACATTATGAAACAAAATCCTTGGATACATATTAAGCAAAATTACTAAGATAAGAGCAAGAATTAAAGCATGCGGCTCACCCAAGAACACACCTATCACAACGTCAAGACCAATCAGAACACCTAAATAAAAGAAAAATTTAAGGAAAATGGGTTTTTTCTTAAAAAGAGGAAGAAAAAGGAGAAACAGGACAGTTACGATTAAAAAACTTAAAAGAAACTGTAAGGGATTCAGCGAAGTTCTTTGAGCATCAATGACTTTTTTTAATTCAGGTATCTGATAAATTCTAAAAACAACCAAAATTCCCAGGAGAGAAGACAAAACAAAGAAAAACGCCTCTCTTAAGAAAACATCTAATTTTAAAGATTTAATTTTCATTTTGTTTTCCCGTGTCCTTCGTTCCTTGAAGGAAATCGCGAGGGGATTTTTTGTTGAGGCGCCGATTGAACCTTGGATGACAATCTCTTAAGTCTAAAAAGTTTCTTTGCCAGAAACTTGCTAGGCGTTCTAAATGTGGCACGGCCTTGATGAGTTTTTTTTGAGGAATAATTTTTCATGATTTATTATTCAGTGTTCTGCTTAATTTTAACTGAAGCATCAGAGAATTTCTCTTTTATTTTAATTACTTCATTTTCAATTTCTCCCAATCTTTCCTTGCATTTTTTGGCCAATTCAAGTCCATGCTTAAATTTTTTAAGTGCTTCATTCAAATCAATGTCATCGGAATCAAATTCATTATTGATTTTTTTAAGCTCTTCAATGGCCTCTTTAAAATTAAATTCTTCTTTAGTCATAAAAATAATACACAATTACTAGTTGTTAACATTTTTTATTTTAGAAACGAAACTTCCTTCATATAATTTAGCCTCAACATTTTCTCCGACGGAAACTTCTTTGGCTCTTTTAATAATCTTACCATTTTTGTTCCTAATAATTCCATAGCCCCTTCTTAAAACATTTTGGGGATTATAGCTTTTAAGTAGTAACTTTTGTTGGCCGAGAAGCTGCGACGTGACAATAATTTTATTTTTTAAATTATGCTCAATGCCTGTCAGAAGAAAACTAATCTCTTGTTTCGTTTGGCTGAGAATGCCAGAAAGATTCCTAACACAGTGTGCAAAATTAACTAAGACTTGTTTTATTTCATGAGTTCTTTCTTTAACAAACTGAGAGCCGTTTATTAAAAAATGATTAAGAAATAACTGTTTCTCTTCGATAGAACGATTTAGAAGATATTCAATGTTCTGAATTAATCCATTAACTTCAATTTTTACTTCATTTCTGTCCCTTACAATAAGTTCAGCGGCATTTGACGGAGTAGAAGCCCTGAGATCGGCGACAAAATCGGCCAAGCATTCGTCTCTTTCATGTCCAATGCCACAAACCACAGGAATCTTACTTGAAAAAACTGCTCGAGCTATTTCTTCTGAATTAAATGCTTGAAGGTCTTCAGGCGCGCCTCCGCCTCTTGTCAAAACAACAAACTCTATATTGTGTTTTTTGTAGTTTTGATTGAACCAATCGAAAGCCCCAACAATATCTTGGACAGAATCCTGTCCTTGGACCCTAGCTGGATAAAAATAAATTTTAATTCCGCCAAACCTATGCTGTATAATTTTTAAAAAATCTGTATAAGCAGCTGCGTCAGGCGATGTAATAAGCCCAATTTTATTGGGAAATTCGGGAATTGAGCGCTTTCTTTCTTTAGCAAAAAGTCCTTCGGCCCGAAGCTTTGCTTTTGTTAATTCAAACGCTTTTTTAAGAGTACCTTCTCCTGATAATTCTATATATTCAATATTAATACTAAACCTTCCTCCGGCAGGATATATTCTTGGTCTGCCTTGAACGCGTATTTTCATACCATCTTCAAGCGGAACATTGAGCCTAAAAATTACCATAAAACAATCTATGAGAGCCTTTTCTTTTTCATCCTTAAGTTTAAAAGTTACCCATTTTTCTTTAGAAACCCTAAATTCACTTACTTCACCTTCTACAAAAATATCGCGCAAAACCTCAAGATTAGCATTAATAAGTTTTATGTAGTCGGAAACCGATAAGACTTGTGGAGTCTCAGAAAATAAATCTTTTTGTCTTTTTTTAATCATTTTTTAATCAGTTCCATATATATTTTCTCTAATTTCTTAGCAAGAATTTTTCTATCATATCTTTTTGCTTCTATTTTAGCATTTTTGCCAAATCTTCTTCTTTTTTCCTTGTCGTTAATTAATTCAATCACTCTTTGGCCGAAAGTTTTAATATCCGGGTTTACTAAATAGCCAATTTTATTATTTTTTATTAAACTCTGAGGTCCCATAGCTTGATTAGTGCTCACGATTGGGAGTCCTGATGCCATTGCTTCGCACAAGCTTAGGCCCTGAGTATCAATTGCAGAAGAATAAAGAAAAATATCTGAAGCGCTGTAATAAAGCGGAAGTTTATTATAAGGGATTTTACCTGCGAATGTAATTATATTTTTGAGGCCTAATGATTTAGAAATATTTTGCAATTTTGCCTTTTGCGAACCTCCGCCAACGATGATAAATTTTATATTTTTACAACACTTACTTATCTCATGAAAAGCCTCAATCAAAAAGTCTATATTTTTTTCATAGCTTAAGCGGCCGACTGTCAGCAGGACAATCTTTGACTTATTAATATTTAATTCCTTCTTAGCGCTTTCTTTTTCAACACTCTTAAACATATCTAAATGAATACCCGAAGGAAGAACATGAATTAAAGGGACTATGTTGCCTTTCTTTAGGCTTTCTCTGACTGTATTAGTGGGAACTATAATAGTATCACACTTATTGGCGTATTTAGATATAATTTCCAAAAGCAAACTGTCTATCGCTTCGCCGAGATTTCCGATTAAATGACCAAGGTACTGGTAATATGGGGTATGTAAACTGAAAACAAGAGGAACATTAAGCTCGCGCGCATACTTTTGAGCGGTTTTGCCTAAAAGATAAGGATGGTGGGAATGAATAATATCAAGATTTAATTCCTTGATTTGTTTTTTGAGCTTAGCAGAATGGGGAAAAGGAATGGATCTTAAAGGTCCTAATTTTTTATGGATTCTAAACGATTTATATCTAAAAAGCCTACTATTTTCTTTATCGGTTTTGCTGTATTTAGGAGCAAAAACAAAAACATCATGACCAAGATTTTCTAATTCAATACGCAAATTTTCTATTGCATGGGCTACGCCACTTGGTCGGGGTAAATAATTATTTGTAAAAAAAGCAATGCGCATAAATAAAAAAAAACATAACGACAATTATATTTTAAAGTTTTTTATTGCTAATTGCCAGACTAAGATTAGTATTTTCTAAACACCGCCCTCACCACTCCTTGAATTAAAACATTTCTCGAGAAAATCGGTCGCATTTTTGCATTAGCTGGCATAAGTCTTATCCAGCGCTTTTCTTTAAAATATTTTTTGAGAGTTACCTCTACGCCATTTATAAGAGCAACAACAACATCACCGTTTTTTACATTTTGCGAAGGTTCGCAAATAACATGATCACCATCCATAATTCCTTCTTCAATCATTGAGTTTCCTTGAACCTCAAGGGCAAAAAGTTCAGTTGGTCTTCTGGAAATCAAATCCTTAGGGATCATTAAGTTTTCTTTGTATTCAAAGACCTGAATTGGCGAACCGGCAGCAATAGTGCCTAAAACAGGCACCGAAAATTTTTGCGTAAGATTAAGAGCCTTGCCTGTTGGGAAAAATTTTCCTGAATTTTCTTGTCTTTCAAGAAATCCAGATTTTTCAAGCTTTTTAATATGTTCATAGACAGAAGAAGAAGAAGAAAGATCCAATCCCTTGCCAATTTCACGCAAACTGGGATTATGTCCGTTTTTATCCATAAACTGTATAACGAAATCCAGGACTTCCTTTTGGCGCTTCGTTATAATTATTTTATTAGTTTTGGACATATTTGTTTTAATAACTTATTAGATCTGTCTTTATTGAATTTGATTCAATTTTGACGAGGTAAAGCCGACTGTGTCGGCCGAAGCTGTCTGCAAGACAGCATAGACCGAACACTATATATTTTAACCGAACAAAAACCGAAAAACAACTGTGGATAACTGTAAAAAATATTACAAAAATTCATTAAAATACACATAGATAAAGACCTTAATGTAATAATATTAACCGAACAAAT